>CAYXHJ010000183.1:0-4136 GCA_964464855.1 uncultured Owenweeksia sp.
GGATTTAAACGTCCGTCCCAAATCGATTCCTTATATTCGCAACCGAACCGGCTCGTTTGGGCCCGACTGCCATTACTTTATGTCAACAAAAACAGAATCTTGGGGCTCTCGCGTTGGATTAATTTTAGCCATGGCTGGCAACGCAGTGGGCTTGGGGAATTTTTTGCGCTTTCCGGTGCAGGCCGTGCAGAACGGGGGCGGGGCATTCATCATCCCCTACTTGGTCAGTTTCCTTTTGATGGGTATTCCTTTGCTGTGGATTGAATGGGCCACCGGTAGATTCGGCGGACGGTTTGGCAACCACAGCACCCCCTTCATTCTGCACGAACTGGATCCCAAGCGCGCCATTTGGAAGTATATAGGCGTATTTGGCATTTTTACCAACATTGCGGTAGCGGCCTATTACTGTTACTTAGAAAGTTGGACATTGAGCTACGTATGGCACTCCATTCAAGGCACGTTTGTTGGTAAATCCGCTGCTGAAGTGGCTGGAGTTGTTGGAGATTACGTTGGATTGACCAACCCCACCCAACCGGTGCTGTTTTGGTTGCTGTGCTTGGTTTTGAATACCTGGATTCTCTCCCGCGGTCTAAGTGGTGGCGTGGAAAAGGTGGCCAAGATTGGCATGCCGTTGTTGCTGCTTTTTGGTGCTTTTCTCGCGTACCAGGGGATTACCTTGAAGGCAGGAGCGAACGGTGCTTTGTTTGACGGTACGGTGGGATTGAATTTCCTTTGGACTCCTGATTATTCCACCATTTGGACACCCAAGGTTTGGTTGGCTGCTGCCGGTCAGATCTTCTTTACGTTGAGCGTTGGAATGGGCTCCATTCAATGCTACGCGTCGTACGTAAAGCGCCGCGACGATATTGCGCTGAACGCCATGAGCGCCGGATGGATGAATGAATTTGTTGAGGTTGTTCTCGGAGGATCGATTTTAATTCCGATCGCCATTGGATACTTGGGCATTGACCGGGTGGTAGAGTTAACGCAATCGGGGGGACTAGGTTTGGGTTTTAAAACCCTGCCGTATTTGTTTACCCAATGGGGGCCCACAATGGGCATGTTCGCAGGGATTGCTTGGTTCGGACTGTTGTTTTTTGCCGGAATTACTTCTTCTTTGGCCATGGGTACTCCGGTAATGGCCTTTTTACAGGATGAGTTTGGATGGAAACGAAATCCTGCAGCTTGGGCGTTCGGTGCCGTAATACTTGTTCTGGGGGCGCCAACCGTCTTGTTTTTTAACGAAGGAGTGTTTGACGAGTACGATTACTGGGCGGGTACGGTCAGTTTGGTGGTATTCGCATTGCTGGAGGTAATTCTTTTTGCTTGGGTATTTGGAATGGATAAGGGATGGGCGGAAATTAACCACGGTGCTGATCTGCGCATTCCTCGCGTCTATCGATTCATCATCAAATTCGTTACTCCGGTCATCCTTTTGGGCGTCTTCTTGGGATCTTTACCGGCCATATACGACAAACTCACCCAGCCCGCCAGTCCCTTTGTGGTGGGAGCTCGCTTGCTTCTCTTGGCACTCTATCTGGGCATCGCTTGGGCCGTCTACCTCGCCTACCAAAAACGCCGCAAGGCCACAATCCGTTAATCATGAACGATGCTGCATTGACCACCATGGTCCTGGCCCAAGGTTTGGTTACCGTATTCACGGTTTACTTTTTTGTTTTGGTACTGCGGACCCCAGCCAAACCGGAGCCAGACTCCTTCAATGAAAACGACGACCGCGTCTGACGAATGAAGGCGCCCGGCCGACTCCAGCGCCTAGGGATTGGATTGATTCTGATCGGGGCGTACGGAGCGGTAGGGCTAAATATTTATTGGCGCGAAAAAGCGGTGTATGAAGCACCGCATTGGTACCCCGAGCCGAAGAAGACGAATGTCTGGAGCGAGTCCAACTACGGTCAAAAAAACACGCGTTTACCTCGGTCAAAATCGTGGGAACGCCACCAACGTCGTGCTACCGACACCAACCAAGTTTGGGTTCAACGTCCTAAAATGCGATTTCCCAAGAACTCTGTTGGGCTCAATACAGTCGACAGTTTGGAATTGGCTCGCTGGGGAGTTTCGACCGGAGCACTCCAGCATTTTCTTCGAGAACGAACGAGGTGGCGCGGTTTTGTGAACTTGGATCAATTGCCTGCGTCGGTTCGGGCATGGCCCGTGCTATGGGAATTGGATTCGTTGCCGCCGCGAAGGGTTCTCAATCGATTGTCCGAGCAAAAATTAGCGCAACATCCTTTAGTTGGATGGGAACGGTCGCGTGCGTTGAGCAGGTACCGGAGGTCGGTGCGCCCGGTTCGGTCTTGGGAGGAGTTGCGAGCAGTGCCTCATTGGTCCGATGCAGACTTTCAACGCCTCCGATTGTATTTCGTTTTAAATCAAAAAGATTCACTATCTTTGCACCCTTAATGAAAGGAGGTGTTTTAGCATGTTGGTAATTCAAGTTAAAGAAGGCGAAGGCATTGACCGCGCGTTGAAGCGTTACAAGCGCAAATTCGACAAAACCGGTACCATGCGCCAACTGCGTTCCCGCCAAGCATTCCAAAAGAAGTCGGTTTCACGACGCATGGAAGTCATTAAAGCGGCATACGTTCAAACCCTGCGCCGCGAAGAGATGGAATAATCTCGAAGTGCGCATTTTATACAGACGCCCTGCAAACCCCAAGTTTGCAGGGCGCTTTATTTGGTACCTTCGCAAATGTGCCAACACTGGATTCTTTCGGACTTGATGCATTTGCAGACCACCTGCTGTTGGAACGTCGGTTGCCGCCGGCAACCGCGTCGGCATACACCAGTGACTTATCCCTCTTTGTTCAGTACGTTGGGTCGGTTTACAGTGAGGTGGCTCCGCAGGGAATCAAGGTGGTTCATGTGCGTTCCTGGTTGGCGGAAGGCGCCGAAGCCGGACTTTCGCCAAGAACGTTGAACCGTCGATTATCTGCGCTCAGAACTTACTTTGGATTTGCCCGGCAACGTTGGGAAGACGTTCCCCAGCCGGCGGTTTTGCTCCGCGGTTTAAAAGTTCCCAAACGCATCGTACGGGTATTGAAGCCCGATGAGGTCGAACGACTTTTGGACGTCAATCGATTTGAAGCCAATTGGTTGGGAACTCGAGATCGGTTTCTGTTGCTCACTCTTTATGTTTTGGGCATTCGACGAGCGGAGTTGCTCCAAATGCGTTGGCAGGATATTGATGCCTCAGCGCAGTCGGTACGGATAACCGGCAAGGGGAACAAGGAGCGTCTCCTGCCGGTGCTGCCCGTTTGGCTCGACACTTTGGAAGAATACCGCCAGGCGTGTACGGCAGCAGGGGTGCCTACAGACGCCGAACTTTTTTGGGATTCACCCATAAAAAAAATGACGCCCAAAGGTGTTTATTCCGCAGTTCATTCGTACCTTCAAGGAGCAAGTAGCGTTGAAAAGGCCAGCCCGCACGTGTTGCGGCACACCTTCGCAACGCATTTGCTGGACATGGGGGCAGACTTGGCGTCGATTCGCAGTCTTTTGGGGCACGCAAATCTCTCGGCCACCCAGGTGTACACCCACGCGTCCATTGAGCAACTGAAGTCCGTTGTACAGCGGGCGCACCCTCGAGGCCGGGAAGGGCAGCGCTCTTAAAAACCCAAAAAACATGCATGCCATTGTCCATGCCGTAGACGTCAAATACAGCGACCGTCTGTCGGGAATGATTGCGGAGAAGTTGAACAAGCTGGGGCGCATTGCCGCCGAAGCGGTTCGGGGGGATGTTTACCTGCGCAAGGTGAACAAAGACGGAAAGTACCTGAAAGTTGTGGAGGTGAAGTTGCAACTACCTGGGGGATCTCTGGTATTGAAGAAGGAGGGAAGCACCTTCGATCAAGCAGTTCATGACGCCTTTAGAGCGGCGGCGCGTTGGGTACAAAAAGCAAAATCCAAGCGACGTTCGCATTAATTTTTAAAGACCCTTTGCGGGGATTGGAAAATTTCCTACATTTGCAGTCCGTTTCAAAAAGCGCATCATGCTTGAGCGACGGAACGTTCTTCAAAAGAATCTGCAGAGGAGGAAATTTTCCTTTTTTTTACTGCCAGCATAGCTCAGTTGGTAGAGCTGCTGATTTGTAATCAGCAGGTCGGGGGTTCGAGTC
>CAYXHJ010000184.1:0-4118 GCA_964464855.1 uncultured Owenweeksia sp.
CCGCGTGGGGAATGTGGTGTACTACGTGCGTCCCATGATGATGCAGACCTACAACTGGATGTACCTGTTTCACCCCACCAACGTATACGACCCCGCCATCGACCCCTTCCGCGCGCCGGGCTACAACGTCACCAGCTTCAACGTTTTTGCGGGTTGCACGGTGTATCTGTAGGCTGTAGAAGTTGTTTCAAGGGGTTTGTCTCGATTACAAGACACATCGGCGTCGTTTGTAGAGAACTTGTAGAACTTTTTTGAATCTTCATCAGACGTTCATCGTACCCAAATCGAGCGAAAAAAGCCTAATTTTGCCGCACACGAGACGCGCACTTCCTGGAGAATGGCGTTACCTTCGCCGTACCCAAACCATGAATTCCTATTTGCGATCCCCTTTAAAACGCGGTACCGATTTGGTTATCAGCCTGTTGGTTATTCCATTTGCGTTGCCCCTCTTGGCATTGGGAGCGTTTCTGACCGCCCTGGGTTCCAACGGCCCTGTTTTGTTTCGCCAAACGCGCGTAGGTTTGAACGGAAAGCATTTTGACCTGCTGAAAATCCGCACCCTCAAAGTAGGCACCACAGACCGCAACGCCGGCACCCACGCCAATGACCCTTCCATCGAACGTTTTGGACACTTTTTGCGCCGCTGGCGGATCGACGAATTGCCGCAAATTTGGAACATTTTGAAGGGTGAAATGAGTTGGGTGGGACCGCGTCCGGAACGACCGGAATTGATCGACGGCGGTTACGACCAACTTCCCAACTACCACCGTCGGCACTTAGCACTTCCCGGCATTACCGGATGGGCCCAGATCCACCGTCCAGACGCCATGCCGGACGAGGCCGAGTTGAAATTGCCCTTTGACTTGGAGTACGTGAACCGCGCTAACTTTTGGTTGGATTTGCGCATTTTGCTCCGCACCGCCAACGTAATGGGCTGACCCGTGACATGGGGCGCCCTCCTTTCTGTTTATTCAGGCGATTCAGCCCCCAATCTGGCCGCTTGTCTGGAGAGTTTGTTGTGGCAAACGCGCCCGTGGGACGCCGTTTGGGTGGTAGCGGAAGGGGACTTGAATCCGCGGGTTGAGGAAGTATTGAACCACTACGCACCCCTGTTTGCCAACCAAGGCTGGCACCTGATCCGTCTTCCCCGCCAAAAAGGACCCCTGGGCTTTGGCTTGCCGGCCTGCCTAAACCACGCCTTGGAGCAGCTGCCCACGGACTGGGTTCTGAAAATAGACACCGACGACATCAACGTCCCCACGCGTTTGGAAGAAACCCAACGCCTCGTAGAATTAAATCCCGGGGTGGAATTGGTGGGCGGCCAACTGCAGGAATGGTCCGCTCTTTTTGGGCGACCGGAGGCCCTGCGCACGGTTCCTACGTCCCACGAAGAAATTCGGCGTCGCGGGCGCTGGCGCAATCCCTTCAACGGCCCCACGGTCGCCTTCCGCACCGAACGGGCCCGCGCCCTGGGCGGATACCCCTTGGTGGGCGCCAACGAAGACTACGCCCTTTGGGGACGCTTCCTCCAAGCCGGATGCCGCACCGCCAACAGCCCCCACGTGTGGGTGCACCAGCAGGCCGGCCACGCCCTACTGCACCGACGCAGCTCCAAGCGCTACCGAGCGGGCGAAGCACAAGCCCTGGCGGATTTGCGCGCCTCCGGTTGGTTCTCCTGGGGAACCTGGGCCGTGCACCGCACGGCCAAATGGGCGATCCGCTCCCTACCCTTGGGTGGAATTCAATACCTTTATGCACACTTGCGGAAAACCCCCGCGGTCGCCACTCCGGTGCCCTTCGGTTGGTACATCCTCTTAGAAAAAGCACGTTCATGGTCCCCTCCCGCGTAATTCTTTGGGCCCTGGCCCTCACCCTGACTTTAGCCCCCGCCGCATTGCAGGCACAAAACGTCTTTGCCAAGCGCTCCCTTACCTCCATTCCAGTATCTCAACTGTCTGAGGAAGAGATTCTTACCTACAAACGCGCGTTTGGGGATTTGCCCACCGCCGCGTCTGCGGTGAAGCAAGAAGAACGGCAAGACTCCGTCTCCGAGGCCGTCCAACTGGGCGAACTGCACAAATACCGCATTGTGGACCCCTTGATTTTTGGGGCAGACTTGTTTCAGCAGGGCAACCTCAACTTTGCGCCCTCGTTGAACATTGCCGCCTCGCCGGACTACGTTTTGGGCCCGGGGGACGTGCTGGACGTCTTTGTGTACGGCGGTCAGGAATACAGCGCCAGCGCTAAGATCACCCCGCAGGGGCACATCACCATTGCCCACGCCGGGGTGGTGAACCTCAGCGGTCTGACTTTGGAGGACGGCACCGCCAAAATCCGTTCCTACCTCACGCAGAACGGCTACCGATCGCTGGCCACCGGACAATCCAAACTGACCGTAACCCTCAAAACCATGCGCACCATCAACGTCACCTTGGTGGGAGTGCAAAAACCCGGCCAGTACTACCTGCCGGCGCTGTCCACCGCCCTGCATGCCCTCTACGTCTCCGGCGGACCGGCGGGGAAAGGCACCTACCGCAACATTCAGGTGATCCGTCGGGGCAAAACCGTGGAAACGTTGGATCTGTATCCCTTGTTGATCACCGGTAAAATGGCCAAAGACCCGCAGCTTCAAGAAGGCGACGTGGTGTTTGTGCCCACCTACGAAAAACGCGTGTTGCTCAAAGGCGAGGTGAAACGCCCCATGCTCTTTGAACTGCTTCCGCAGGAAAACCTGGGCACGGTGCTGGAATACGCCGGCGGCTACACGGACATCGCCAACCGGAGCAGCGTGTACGTGGAGCGCATCAACAACCTCCACCGCGAAGCGCTGGACGTGGTGGGGGAGGCCATTTCCACCTTCCCTTTGGAGAACGGAGACATCGTGCACGTGGGCTTGTTGGCCACCTACTTCCGCAACCGCGTGGCGGTGGGCGGTGCCGTGCAGTTTCCCGGCTACTTTGGCAGCAAAGAGGCCCTCACCTTGGGCGGATTGCTGGAGCGGGCGGGAGGATTGCGGCCCGACGCCTTCCCGGATCGGGCGGTTTTGTCGCGGGTGGACCCGGCAGGCAAACGCGCTTATTTCCGGATCAATCCGAGTGACCCAACGGCCCTCGCCGCACCTTTGGAGGAAGGAGACTCCCTGGTCATCTTGGGCATGGGGGACTTCCTGCACAAGCGCTCCATTCGGGTGGAAGGGGAAGTGAACCGACCGGGGGTATTTGCGTACGGCAAGGACCTCACCCTGCAAGACGCCCTGATGTTGGCCGGCGGCCTGCGCCTGGGCGCGCAACCGGACCGCGTGGAAGTGGTGCGTCGGGTGGAAGACAAGGTGGTGGTGGCGGAAATCATTCCCCTCCAGACGGACCGCGGTTTAACTCTGGCGGACGGTGAATTTTTGCTGCAGCCGGAGGACGTGGTGATTGTACGCCCCAACCCGCTGTGGCGCAATCCCGCAACCGTGGAACTGCGCGGTGAATTTTGGTACCCCGGCCCCTACCCGCTGCTCACCAAAAACGAGCCGCTGCACAAGGTTTTGGAACGCGCCAACGGCTACACCCCGTACGCCAATCTATCGGGCGCTATTTTGATCCGCCAACGCGGGCCGCAGGAACGCGTGGTGGCCGCGGCGCGCCGCCGCGTAATTCCAGACCCCAACGACTCTGTGCGTGCGGTGGTGGAGGCGGAACCCAGTGCGGACACCATTGCCTTGGCCCTGCACCGCGGCCTGCGCAAGGGAAGCGGACGCAACTTTGTGCTGCGCAACGGAGACGTCATCATTGTGCCCGCGGAGGAATCCATGGTGTTTTTGCGGGGTCTGCTGAACCACCCCACGCAGGTGACGCACCGCTCCGGCAAACGTTTGTTTTACTACCTCCGCCGCGGCGGCGGTGCCATGGACGAAGGCCGATGGGGGCATTCCTACGTGGTGTATCCCAACGGAGAAACGCGCACGGTGCGCTGGATAGCCGGCATCCCCTTTGCGCCCAAGGTAACCCCCGGCTCCACCGTGGTGGTGCCGCAACGCTACCTGGAGGCCGAGCGTTCGCGCTGGTCTGCCGCTCAGTGGGCCACGATCACCACCGCATTGGGCACCGTGACCACCATGGCAATGGTCATGG
>CAYXHJ010000185.1:0-4106 GCA_964464855.1 uncultured Owenweeksia sp.
AAAACTGCTGCTGGAACGTTTGGACATTCCTGGACGGACTTGGATTACCGACACCTCCCCCGTTTGGGATACGCCTCCCCGGTCGAGGCAAAATGGGCCGTACTCCCTTCCTTGCCCGTAAAACAAAAGGTGGGTGTACTGAGCGGCTCTGGGGACGCAACGCAACAAGCTTTGGAGTCTTTGGGCCACGATGTGGTGCTTTTGAATCCGAGCAATTGCTCTGCACGTGATTTTATTGAGCTCGACGCCGTTGTGGTTGGAGTTCGGGCGGCGAACGTGCACAATGCGGAATGGGTTGATTTGGAGAAAATACTACTGGAATTTGCCGCGTCGGGAAAAACAGTTGTTGTGCAGTACCAAACAACGGCCGATCTGCCCACCACTTTCTTAGCACCGTTGAATTTTAAGTTGAGCAGAAACCGAATAACCCAGGAGGAACGTCCCATTACGACCGTAGCGCCCAAACATCCGTCGGTGCTTAATCCGTACCGCTTGAATTACGCCACTTGGAGCGGTTGGGTTCAAGAGCGTTCCCTCTACCACGGTCAATCTTCTTCTGCCGTGTCCATTCTTTCGGGTTCCGACGATGGAGAAAGTCCTCAAACAGGACTCTTGGAAATCATTCCTTGGGGTAAAGGAACGGTTGTCTACACCGGATTGAGCTTATTCCGCCAATGGCCCGCAGGCGTGCCGGGTGCCTTTCAAATACTTGCCAACTTGGTAGCCTTGAAGCAGCCATGAGTTCCTTGGATTTTACGGTAATTGCCTTGGCGCAAGTGCTTATTCTTGGGGTGGGCTGGTGGATTCTTCGCAAAGGTTCTTCTCAGGAGTATTATTTACGGCACCAGGCACAACCGTGGTTTTCGGTGGGGATTGGGATTATGGCAACGCAGGCCAGCGCCATTACCTTTTTGTCGGCCCCTGGCTTGGCGTACACGCAAGGTGTTGGATTTATTCAATTTTACCTGGGAATGCCGGTGGCACTGTGGATTATTTCTCGATGGGCTTTGCCGTGGTACTACCGTTTACGCGTGGTCACCGCATATGAGTACTTAGAGCATCGATTTGATCGACGCATCCTTCCTTTTCTTGGCCCACCGCGGCATAGCCGCCGGTTTAACCATTTACCCCCCTGCACTGGTCTTTCACTACGCATTAGGATGGGATTTGACCCTCTCGGTCGTGGGAATTGGAGGAATTGTTCTGCTGTACACCGTCACGGGGGGGGCTCGGGCCGTTGCCGTAACCCAAAAAATTCAAATGGGCATCATCACCTTAGGTATGGTCTATGCTGCCTTTTCGCTCGCCTCAGAAAAACCCGCAACACTGACGTGGGAACAGTGGTTGTATCCCGCCGAAGCAACGAATAGACTGGATTGGTTAGACTTTGACTGGGATCCAAGCACCCCGTACACGGTGTGGAGCGGATTGTTGGGCGGGACGTTTTTGATGCTTTCCTATTTTGGTACCGACCAAAGCCAGGTTCAACGATATTTGGGCGGTTCCGACATTCGTCAAAGTCGATTGGGATTGCGTTTCAATAGCATTTTAAAAATCCCACTGCAGGCCTCCATTCTCTTCTTGGGCATTTTGCTCTATGCACACTACAGTCGGCAGGAAACCCCCGTTCATTTCAACACGGCATTGGTTGAACGCGTGCTTCATGAAGCAACGCCTTCTGAAAAAACCAGATTCTTATCCTGGGAACAGAAGCACAAAGAACTGGAGGCGGAGCGTAGATTTGTTATTAAACAAAAAGATGATTTAAAAACATCTAATAATCAATATTTAAACAAAATAAACGAAGAAATAAACAAAAACAAATCACGAGCGCAGAGCTGGATAAATGAAAAAACAGGAGACGGAGGAGAAACCAACTTGATTTTTTTACACTATGTGTTGAATTCGTTCCCATCCGGAATGCTCGGATTGCTTATTGCTGTTTTGTTGGCTGCATCTATGTCCAGCACGAGTGCGGAATTGAGTGCGTTGACCTCGTCGACTGCATGGGATTGGAAAGATCTCTTTTCGAAGCCAACGCATATCAATGAATTAAATTCAAGCCCTACTCGATTGCGTTGGATAACGTTGTTTTGGGGTATCTATGCAATTGGATTTGCCCTTTTGGCCTTTCGATTGGGTTCCTTAATCGAAGCAGTCAACGCCGTAGGATCGCTTGTTTATGGAGCCGTCCTTGGGGTATTTGTGGTAGGTTGGTTTCTTCCACGAATTCAAGCAAATGCGGTGTTTTACTCAGTTTTAGTGGTCGAAGCAGCCGTGGTACTTTTGTGGTCCACACAAGATTGGCCGTTTCTGTGGTACAATCCGTTAGGCTGTTTGGGCGTGGTTGTACTGAGTTGTTTGCTGCAATCGGTTTCGTTGTTCACTTCAAAGCCAAATGCACCGGCTAACTAAGCTCCAAATACTACTGCCACTTCTCCAATGAATCGAGCCAAACGCTTATTCAAGCGAATGAGCGGATACGGGTTTAAGGGAGACTTTTCAAAATAATTAGCTACGCGTTGAACGCGTGTACGTCGATCGGACCAAGATGCGTTGATTCGACGTCGGTGGCGATTGCTTAGTTCGAAATTAAAATTACCTCCGTATGCTTTTTCCATTGCCTGAACCCAAAGTTGAGGGCTGCGATGCAATTGGGCGTACGGCAACTCAACCACCCGATCCTCGGGATAAAGAGCACGGTACTGGCGCACCAATAAAGCATGTTGGAAATACGATTCACGCATTTGTGGAACCTTCCAATCCGTCGCCTCAAGGGCCAACAGGTCTTTGCCAAAAAACCTTCCCGTACCAATTGTTTGTAAACACTGCCTTTAACCTCATCTGCTTCTCGGATCCCAATCAATACAATGGCCTCAGGGAAAGCCGAATACAACCGCTCTGAAATAATTTTCTGATCAAATCCACCGCTCATGGGATGACCCGAGAGTCGCTCTGCAGTAAGCACAGGAATACCTTTTCCATCCCACCGTTCCAAGATCATGGAGCGCACCCGTTCGGGCTCAAATCCCTCACCCAATACCAACGCGCGGAGCAATTGATCCTTCCACGGTTCCTTGTAGTTGTTTAAAACACAGAATCCGTGTTCTTTGGTAAATAGTGCCTGCTGCATCCAAGTCGTACCTGTTTTGTGGTGTCCGATGTGAATGAACCAATTCTTTGGGAAGGGAATTCCGTGCATGGTGCAAAGTTACATTTTTCGAAAGGTGACATTAATCATGGTTTGTATCAATTGGTCTAAAGAATATTTGTACTCACTTTAAATCCATCTGCTCATGGAAAATCTTTTTACTGTTTGGGTTTTGGCCGGTGTGCTTCTCCTGGGTTTGGAACTTTGGAAAACCGGTTTGTTTAATGCGTCGCTTGGATTTGGCTCTTTAGCGGCATCGGGGGTTTCTGTATTCGTACCGGAACATCCAAAGTGGGAAGTGTTGACCTTCCTGTTGGTATCGTTTGTTTTGTACCACTTTGTTCGACCCTTGGTCAAAAAAACCTTGGACCAGGAAAACTTTTTACCCGGACCCGAGTCGTTGCACGGAGCCTACGGAATTCTCCAAGAGAATATCGTCGGAAATAAACTGGGCACCGTTGACGTAGATGGTGATCTCTGGTCTTGCGTGGCCGAAGATGGTCACCTGGGTAAAGAGGGCGACTCGGTACGGGTGGTTCACCACCACGGAACCTTATTAACCGTTCGGGTTGTGCATTGAATTGGATATTTTGAACAAAAAAAAGGGGCGCGAATGCGCCCCTTTTTTTATTCCATTTACCGTATTATCCTACGAACAGCGTCCGACTGGACATCAACAATTCAATTTGATCTGCAATAGCCTTCAAATGCGGTTCATTAGCTCGATGTTCCAGTGCCTCGTTGATCCATCCTGCAATCGAAACCATGTCTTTTTCCACCAATCCACGCGTGGTAACAGCGGGGGTTCCCAAACGAATGCCGCTGGTTACAAATGGAGACTTGTCGTCGTACGGAACCATGTTTTTATTGGCCGTAATGTGAACGTGACCCAAAGCGGCTTCTGCTTCTTTTCCGGAAATACCCTTATTGCGTAAATCAATCAGCATGACATGGT
>CAYXHJ010000186.1:0-715 GCA_964464855.1 uncultured Owenweeksia sp.
GAGTTGACCCAGGCCCCAAACGGCGGGATACAAGCCTACGAGCAGACCGCGTGCGGAGGCGGACAGACCGCTGTTGAGAAGCAGGATGGGAAACAGACCCCACAACAAGCCGTCATTCAGGTTGTTGGCAAAGCCGGCGAAGGAGACGGACCAAAACAGGCGACGGGTTGGGGCGCCGGGCGCAGCTTTTACGGGCTCCGAGGCAGATGCCGCACTGGACGCCGCCTCATTCAAAAGCCGCGCCTCCAGCGCGGCGTGCGCCCGCGTATCCCCCACCCAAAAGAACGTCAGGAGGGTGCCCGCCGCCGCCAAAACCGCGCCCCACAGAAAAACCGACCGCACGCCGTAGGCGTCGGCCCACCAGGCACTGAATAAGGCGGCGGCGCCCACTGCAAAGTAGCCCGCAAACTCGTTGATTCCCATGGCTTTTCCACGCTGACGCGCCCCCACCAGGTCAATCTTCATCACCACCGTACTGCTCCAGGCCAAACCCTGCCCCAGGCCCAAGAGGGCGTTGGCGGCCAGCACCACGGACCACGTGGGGGCAAAATAAAGGAGGAACGGAACGGGGAGCATGGTCAGCCAACCGGACAGGAGCACGGTTTTACGTCCACATCGCTGCGCCCAAATTCCGGAGGCGTAGTTGGCGGCGGCCTTCGTCAGGCCAAAAACCGCCACGAAGGACAGTACCGCCGCCATGGACTCCAAACCAAAG
>CAYXHJ010000186.1:725-1732 GCA_964464855.1 uncultured Owenweeksia sp.
CCGGGCAAACTGCGGAAAAACAGACCGCTCCAAGCCCAGCATGGCCCCCACCAAACCGTTGATCAGCACCAACAGCGCAAAGGGATGCCGGTTTTCGCGCAAGCCCAGTTGGACGACCGTCGGGCCGAGCGAGCGCGGGGCACGTGCGTGTTTTTGTAACCGTGAAAGCATGCCCAAAGGTCCCTTGGACCCCGGACGCGGCCTTTAACATGGGTTAAATTGTGCGGCCAGACTTTTTGCCGGCGCGGATGCGGCTGAGCGACACCTGCGTGATGCCCAGGTAGGACGCGATGAATTTGAGCGGAATGCGCTGCAGGAGGCGCGGTTCCTGAGCCAACTCCGCGTAGCGTTCGTCGGCGGTTTTAAACTGGAGGGATTCGAGCCGACGGAGCACGTGAACGTGTTCTTGGCGAAAGAGCAAGGAAAAAAGGCGCTCCAAGCCCCGGTGGTCTTGAAACAAGGCAAAGAGGGGTTCTGCCGGCAAGATTCGAAAAACGGTGGGTTCTACGGCTTCGATGCCCTTGGTGGTGGGCTGCCCGGTGAAGAGGCTTTCCGCCCGCACAATGAGTTCGTTTTCAAAGGCAAAATGCTCCGTTACCTCTTTGCCGTCCAGGAGGTAGTAGATGCGCGCGAGGCCGGTTTCTACAAAATAGAGGTTGCGGCACAGGCTGCCGGGGGGCTGCAAAATTGCGCCTTTGGGGAGGGTGGTGGTCCTCCAAAGCGCGGCCAAGGCCGCGCGGGAGGCGGGCTCCAGCGGATGCACTTGGACCAAACGCTCCACCAGCGGATCGTCAGGAGCGGGGGCGGTTAATTTGAATGGGTCAACCAAGTGGCGCAAGCTAAAGTCACTTCGACTAGGGGAATTTACTATAGGAATTGCAAGGCAATATCTCAAATTACCACACCTTTCCGCGCAGCACCACGCCCCAATTCAAAAGGCCGCAATGAAACTGGGTGCATCGGCCCGACGGATGCTGCACTTCAATAAAGAGGGACCCGCGAGGCGC
>CAYXHJ010000186.1:1742-4104 GCA_964464855.1 uncultured Owenweeksia sp.
CCATTTACCCGCAAAGACTACCGTCGGCACTTTCCGCAACTCAGCACCGCCTCCTCCAGCCGCGACCTGCAAATGGGCATCGAACGAGGTTTCTGGACGCGCGCCGGCGAAAAAAACCAAAGTATTTACGTGCGCCAAAACCGAACCGAGTACCGTCGGGAGTAACGCGTAACAGGGATTCTGCAACGGGCGCACAAGCACCCAAACGGCGTGCTCCGCAAAGCGCTTCCTACTGCGCCTTCGCGAAATTTACCACGCTTTCCCGCGCAGCACCACGCCCCAATTCACCAGGCCGTAGTGAAACTGGGTGCATCGGCCCGACGCATGCTGCACTTCTATGAAAAGGGACCCGCGAGGCGCCCAACCCCAGTGGGGCAGGTGGGGTTCCTCGTACCGAATGTAGATGCGTTCGTCCGTGATCTGCTGGAAAACGTCGTACTGCAGGCGCGCTCCCAAATCCAGACCCAGCCGAACGGGAGGTTGGCCCGGTTTGTTGCGGAGGGACCACGCCAATTGAACGCCCGCGGGGACGCTAAGGCCATAGCCGGCGCCGTACACGTCGAATGGAAAATCGCCGGCGTGAAAACGGTAGCCGGCCCCCAGGCCGGCCCACGCCGTGGCGCGAACGGGACCCATCCAGCGATCCCGGCCCACTGCTGCTGCGGCATGGGTTTGAAAACCAAGCAACGGCGCGGTTTCCAGCACCGTCCCCACCCATCGGTTGTTGGCCGGTGCTGGGAAGTCAAAATGCCCCGCCGCGCTTTGCGCGGCGGCCGGTTCGGATTGGGCGAATCCCACCGCCAGAAAAATGCACTGGAAAAGGGCGGGCACCCAGTGCTCGCGGCGCCGGAAACCCAAGGGCTCCACAGAAGTCGTGCAACGCGACTGTCGGGCTAAAATCAGTTGGAAGGAACGGGATAACGGCACCAAACGAAGATAGGCAATTGTAGGCACCGCTTTGAAAACCCAGTCCGACGATTTCTGTACCTTGCGCGGGTTCGTTTTGGTGCAGGTTCCACAGTTTGGAATCCGGGGCAACGTGCTCCAAGGCACCCTTCCCTTGAATCCCTAAACGCATTCCATGCTGTCCTTCCTCTCCGAACTCAAACTCCGCAACGAAACGCTCTACTATTTTGGTTGGGCGTGCTTGGTGTTGGCAGTTGTCTTTTTGGTGCTGGCCCGCACCACGTCTACCCAGGTTTTGGGGGTGAATGCCTGGTACAAACCCTTCAAATTTGCGTTTTCAACCTTCACCTACGCCTGGGCCATGGGTTGGTACTGCGCCTATTTACCCGATTTTTCCGTCCGATGGTTCAACCTCACCGTTGTGCTCTTGTTGGGGTTTGAGATTGCCTACATCGCCCTTCAGGCCGGCAAAGGAGAACTGTCGCACTTCAACATAAGCACCCCCGTGCACTCCGCGCTGTATTCCTTGATGGCCGGAGCGGCTTCCGCCGTCACCCTGTACACGGCCTACGTGGGGTGGCTCTTCTTTACCCAAGACCTGCCCCACTTGCCAACGCACTACCTCTGGGCCATTCGCGCGGGCATCCTGCTGTTTGTGGTGTTTTCGTTTGAAGGCTTTGCCATGGGGTCCCGCATGAACCACAGCGTTGGCGCTTGGAACGACAACTCCAACCTCTTCATCGTGGGGTGGAGTCGAACCGTGGGCGACCTTCGGGTGGCGCACTTTTTGGGCATGCACGCGCTGCAACTGCTGCCCCTGTTGTCCTTTTACCTGCTCCGATCCACCGGCTGGACCCTCGCCCTGGCCGGAGCCTACGCCCTACTGGCCACGGCTACCTTGGTGCAGGCCGTCCAAGGAAAACCGCTGGTACCTACTGGGGCGGGCGCTGTGGGTGTGGAGCAATCCGCATCGCCGGAGCCATCCGCTTCCCGGGAACTGTAGGGCATCCCCATGAAACGCAATTAACCCAGTTCCGCGCGCGTGCACCCCCTCCTCTTCCCCAACGATCCCGTTGTTCAATCGCTTTCCGAGCAATTGGCCCTCCCCCCGCTGATCTCCACGGGCGACGTGTTCCACGACCTCATGAGTTGCTTGGTGGAGCAGCAAATTCACTACCGAAGCACCAAAAAAATATTTGCCAAGGCCTTAGAGCGTGCGGGTTTGGAACGCGTGTCTCTGGATAACTTCGACGCCTTTGAGGCCGACGGCCTGGCCCCTTTGGCGCTTTCTGCCGCCAAATGCGAATCCATCTTGCGGGCCGTGGAACACTTTTCCGGACCGACCCCCACGTGGAACGCGCTTTCGGACCACGAGGTGCGCGCCTGGCTGAAGCAAATTCCCGGCGTTGGGCCGTGGACCCAAGACATGATCCTGCTGTATACTTTGGAACGCCCC
>CAYXHJ010000187.1:0-2934 GCA_964464855.1 uncultured Owenweeksia sp.
CAGCAGTGGTGATTCTGTTCAGTTCGTCAGTGATTTAGTTATGGATAGCGTGCCGGAATTTTACGGCAATAATATTTTTACTAGACATATTTGCCGCACCAGCATTAACGCCATGGGAGATGGCCAGTATCGATTCCAAAAGGCTTACGATCACCATAACTTAGTATTGCTGAATAATATAGGAAGCAATTTTCCATTTGGTCGAGCTCCGCTGGTTAGCAGTCAAGGAAGTAAAGCAACTTCGCTGGTGACCAATGTTGAAGGCCTTTATTTGGGAGGGACATCTACGGCCTTTCTGAATCATGTGGTAACGGATTATTTTGATAATTCCAACTTTACGATTTTCAACACCTCCCTCGTTCGCAAAACCGCCCCGCGCCACGCGCACGGATTTGTGGTGGACGTGAAGATCAACGGCAAGTCCACGCACTGGATGGACAATCCGTACAACGGGCCGCAAGGCACCGGTATTTTGGGGAACGGTCGTCACAAAGTCAGCGTGCAGTTCAACCGCCCCATGGACACCAGCAAGACCCCGTTTGTCACCTTTGGGGTGCGCGAACCTTGGACCCAAAACACGGTGGCGGATAGCGCGTATTGGTCCGACGGCAACACGGTTTTCAACGCCTACATGAACATCAACGTCTTGACGCAGAGCGATGGTGTGAACCGCATGTCCGTCCGAATGGCCTACGACGACGAGCATTTTGAGGCGCCGGTGGAAAACGAGCGTTTTGAGTTCCGTCTTGCGTCCACAGGATCTTTGAGTGCAGGGTTTGCCGCAGAAGGGGATACCGGACGCATCAACCTGAATTGGGGCAAGCCCGTAGGGGTCGATGACTTCCTGGGTTTCAACATGTACCGCATTGACTCTACCTACTTTACGACGTCGGGCAAAACTCCGGTGTTCGTTTACAACAAGATGAATTTGGACAGCGCATTGGTGGATTCCACGGTGGCTGCGGGCAAGTACTACGGCTACTTCTTTAAGGTGGTGCGCACGAACTTGAGTGAGATGGATGCGTCGGATACCGTTTGGGCGCGTCCGTGGCAGGGCCGTCCTACGGTCTTGACCCTGGTACCGTCGGCCATCACGAGTACCACCGTGACGTTGAACGGGCGGGTGACTCCGAATTACTTGGCCACGCAGGCGCGATTCAACCACGGTTTGCCGGGCCAGCCGGGCACCAACACCACGTACGTGAACAAGGGCTCCGGTTCGGCTGGAGTACTGCACTCCGTGAATTTGACGGGCTTGCAGCCGGGCACCACCTACCGGTACCGCGTGGAAGCGTCGAACAGCGAGGGCGTGGCCAGCGGCCAGGATGTTCAGTTTACTACGCGGTATTTGCCGCAAGTAAAATTGCGTTGGGATTCCACGTTATGCGCTAATGATTCATTGAAAATCAACAACTTAACTACTTCCACCCCGGGCGGGTTGTCCTACCAATGGGAGGTAAGGAGCGCCAGCAACCAGCTGGTGGCCGTTTCTTCTTCCGCAACACCGCGCATTCGGTTGGTTCAGGCCGGCACGTTCAGCGTAAAGGTGACGGTTTCCGGCCCGGAGGCAACGACGGTGGTGAAGACCGGCACAGTATCTGTGGACGCGAATCCAACACCTTTGGTGACGGCGTCTGGGGCTACGTCCTTCTGCCCGGGCGGCAGCGTGACGCTTACTGCAAACAGCGGTTTTGCTGGGTATGCGTGGAACACAGGCGCGCTGAGCGCATCCATCCAAGCCACACAAGCTGGCAGCTACCAGGTTGTGGCCACGAGCCCCAACGGTTGCCAAGGCACTTCTGCGCCCGTAGTAGTGAGCCTTTATTCCGCTCCTACTTCCGCAATTTCCGTAAACGGCCCGACGGTTCTCTGCACCGGCCAAAGCACGCAATTGACCGCTCCGGTAGGAATGACCACCTACGCTTGGAGCCAAGGTGGGTCCCTGTTGGCCGGCCAAACGAGCAGCACGTTGGTTACGGCACAAGCAGGAACCTATACACTCACCGTCACCAACGGCCAAGGGTGTTCGGCTACTTCTGCGCCGTTGGTGGTTGCAGCCTCCACAACGCCCTCCGCTGTGGTGAGCGCATCCGGCGCACTGACGTTTTGTGCAGGAGATAGCGTCGTGCTGAGCGCTCCGCAGGGAGCGGGCCTCCAATATGCTTGGGTAGGCGGCGGAACTTCGCGCACCAAAACCGTGAAGGGATCCGGAACATACACCGTATCAGTCTCAAATTCAGACGGTTGCTCGGCCATCAGTGCCCCGATAACCGTAACCGTACATGCGGTCCCCGTATTGACCGCACAAACCGTCCAAACCCCCTCTTTGTGCCCGGGCGGTACCGTGAATGCGCTGGCGAGCGCAGGCTTTGCCAGTTATTCGTGGTCCAACGGGGCACAAGGGGCTGGCATTTCCATTGCCCAACCGGGCAGTTACACGGTAGTAGCGACGACGGCTGAAGGATGTGTACGCACTTCCAACGCTGTGGTAGTGACGGCGGGCGTTCCCGCATCCGCCACGGTGACCAACACCGGTGCCGCACACCTGTGCAACGGAGCCACCACCACGCTTCAGGCTCCTGCCGGATCCGGTTGGACCTACCTGTGGAACAACGGCTCCACCGCTCAAACGCTGACCACAGCCCAAGCCGGTTTGTACTCGGTCACCGTGACCAGCAACACCGGTTGCGTGGCGCAGAGCACGCCGGTGGCGATTACCGCATCAAGCATCACCGCGCCCACCGTGCAGGTGAGCGGTCCTACCGCCTTGTGCCCCGGCGCTTCGGTCCAGTTGACGGCGGCGGGCAATTTTGCCTCCACCACGTGGTCCAACGGCGTAACGGCGCAATCCATCAACGTTTCCACGCCTGGAACGTACTCGGCAGTTGTTGCGGACGCGGCGGGTTGCACGGCCACTACGAACAGTGTGGTAGT
>CAYXHJ010000187.1:2967-4073 GCA_964464855.1 uncultured Owenweeksia sp.
GGTAACTCCACCCTCTGCCCCGGCCAAACTGCTCAAATTCAAGTGCCTGCGGGACAAGGGCAGTACGCCTGGTACCGCAACAGCGTGTTGTTGTCCGGCCAACAAGGCAACCAGTTGACGGTCTCCACCAGCGGCTCCTACCACGCTGTGGTCACTTCGGTCAATGGTTGCGCGGCAACCGGTCAGCCCGTGTCCGTAGCGGCGTCGTCCTTGATGGCCCCGACGGTTCAAATTTCTGGCCCATCGGCGCTCTGCCCCGGTGCGCAAACCACGCTTCAAGCTTCCGGCAATTACGCGTTCTTGCTGTGGAATACCGGAGCCGTGGGCGCACAAACCTCGGTGAATGCCGCGGGTTCGTACTGGGCCACGGCAACCGACGCTTTGGGTTGCTCCGTGGGCACGGATACCTTGGTGGTGACCTCGGCGGCCCCCGCAGCAGCTTCCATCTCGGCCAATGGACCCACGGCGTTCTGCGCTGGACAGTCCACGGTACTGCGTGCAGGATCCACCATGGCCGGCTACCAATGGTACTGGAACGGCCTGCCTTTGGCCGGTGAAACGGATTCGGTAGTGACGGCTACTGCGGCAGGATCGTACCGCGTGGGAACTACCTCCGCGGACGGCTGCTCCGCCTTGAGCGCCCCGCTCGCCGTGGTGGTGAACGCCTTGCCGGCGACCCCAGTCGTTTCTTACAGCAATGTGGCGAATTGGCTGTTAAGTTCGGCACCGTCGGGCAACCAATGGTACCTGAATGGCGTGCTCATCCCGGGTGCGGACAGTACGGTTTGGCAGCCGCTTCAGAACGGCATCTACACCGTAGAAGTAACGAATGCCGACGGTTGTACCGCCATGTCTTCTCCATACAACTACGTTAATTTGGGCCTGGAAAACGGGGCCAACGCTTTGAACCTGCGTGTTCAGCCCAATCCGGCCAGTGACCGTGCAGTGATTGTTGCATCGCAGCCCTTGGACGGCGCGCTTGCTACCGTGGTGGACGCTCTGGGCCGTGTGGTTTGGTCCGGCGCCTGGCCTGCAGATGCCGTCCAAATGAACTTCCACGTGTCCGACTGGGCCAAAGGGATTTACCGCGTACCGGTTGAAACGCC
>CAYXHJ010000188.1:0-4067 GCA_964464855.1 uncultured Owenweeksia sp.
GGGAACCAACCTGCAGTGGTACAGCGCCAATGCGGGCGGATCCCCGTTGAATACGTCTGCGGTCTTGACCAACGGCACTACGTACTACGCTTCGCAAACGGTAGCTGGCTGCGAGTCTTCCACGCGCTTGGCAGTAACGGCCCTCATCAACACAACAGCGGCACCCACCGGCAGCGCTACGCAGTCCTTCTGCAACGGAGGAACGGTAGCCAGCCTTACCGCTACGGGATCCGCCATCCAATGGTACGCCAGCAGTACTGGTGGTGCTCCATTGCCAACTACTGCACCACTGATCAACGCAACCACCTACTACGCGGAGCAAACCTTGAACAACTGTCCTTCGGTTTCGCGGCTGGCGGTGACCGCACAGGTTCAGCCCCAGCCCTCCGCTGCCATCCTGGTCCAGGGCCCCAAGGACTACTGCTCCAATCAAACCATTGCCACCAACTTCGCACTCAGCGGATTGCAGCCTGTGAGCGCAACGGTGGCTTGGCGTCGAAACGGAACAGCCCTAGCTGGTGCCACCGGATTTTCCTATTTGGCCACGCAGTCGGGATATTTTGACGCGGTTTTAGAGTCGCTACCTGGGTGTACCACTACGGTCTCCGGCGATTCAATTTCTGTTCAGACGCCTCCTGTTTTAACGCCTATAACAGGCCAAACCTGGGCTGTTCAAGGTGTTGCCCAGCAGTACCAAGTTTTGGGGTCCAGCGGAGGCAATCTGCAGTGGACCGCCAACGGCGGGGTGGTGATGTCCGGACAGGGAACCCCCACCGTTGATGTGGCGTGGTTAGCCAACGGAACCCTGGAAGTGAAATCCACGAAAGGGGCGTGTGTAGAAATCCGTTCCATGTCAGTTGTGCTTTCCGGCGTGGGCACGGAGGAGCCAACCGCACCCATCCAGGCGGTGTTGTTCCCCAATCCTACCAATCGTTGGGCGCAAATTGAACCTTGGTCTTCCGGGTGCTCGGTGCACGTGTACGCCATGGACGGCAGATTGCTCAGCGTTCCCTGCGTGTCGGGTAATTTGGATTTCGACGGTTTCCCGGCCGGTCTGTACCAGGTAGTGGTTCAAAATCCCTCGGAACACACACAAATGCATCTGCGCGTTCAGGTGCAGCGCTAAAGACACGGCCCAATGGCGCTTTCCTACGGGTGAGTTGCACGAAATGCGGAACCTTCAATTAAATTCCGCATTTCCTGCAACCGCGCCTTCGAATCGTTGCAATTCTGCTTGGATTTCATCATTTTTGGAAATCTAAAATCCAAAAAATGAGCTTTTTAATCGTTGAACAAACCACCTATGCCATCGGGACAACCGGATGGTGGTCCGGGTTGAGTATTGGTCTGGGCTACGCGGCCGTGGTTGTACTCGCGGCTCGCCTGTTGCGCGGCGATGACCGTGTTCGGTTTGAGCGCGTATGGGGTTTTGCCATCTTGGCGCTCATGATTTTCAAACACGCCAATTTGGTATATACCGGGCAGTGGAGCTCGCAAGACCATTTGGAGATGCAACTGTGCGGATTCAGCCGGATGCTGGCTATTTTACTCCTGGTTTTTCGCCAAAAATGGGCCTTTTACCCTTTGTTTTTTTGGGGCATCGTCGGTGGGTTACACGCATTTCTCACCCCGCAGTATACATCCGGTTCGTCCGCGTTTATGTTTTGGGAGTACAACCTGGCGCATGCTGGAATCATGATTGTTCCCCTGTACCATTACTTCGTCCACGGATTTGAAATCAAGCGCTGGACGTGGGCCAAAATGCTGGCCGCCAACATCGCCCTGATGGTGCCCGTCGGTCTGATCAACAAAGCCACCGGCGCGAACTATATGTTCTTGTCCCAAAAACCCATTGCGAGCAATCCCTTCATCGTGGGCGAATGGCCTACGTATATTTTGGGATTTGTAATGGCCGGGGCCCTTCATTATGCATTGCTTACGGCATTTTTTGCACGAAAAAGACGGAAGGAAGTGGTAGAATAAGCATCGACCTAGGTCACGTGGTTCCGGGAAGAAAACATTTTAGCGGCGTTCGTGTTTACCTAGAAAATCTGCCCCATGTTTTCTCGATGGATTGCAACCGCTGCCGTACTGGTGGCCTTCAACAGCGCGCAAGCGCAAACTACATTCAGTGGCGGTATTTACGCCAACACTACCTGGACCAAAGCCAATTCCCCCTACATCCTTACCGGGTCGGTGGTGGTATTTCCGGGAAAAACCCTGACCATTCAACCGGGCGTTGTGGTGCGTATGCAGTCCAATCCGAACCTACCCGGTGATTACCGCTATCTTGAGGTACGGGGCTCATTAGTCGCTCAAGGAACCGCGTCGGATCCCATTGTTTTTGAAGGATTAAATGCGGACACCAACGTCACATGGAACGGAATTCGGGTGGTGCAGTCGCAAGGCGGCAACCTGCAAATGGATCGTTTTGTACTTCGGAATGCGTGGAACGGTATTGAAGGCGAGAGCGATTCCAACCGACTGTACTGGAACAATTGTGTATTTGAGTACAACCACCACGCAGTGCGCATTGGTTCGGCATTGGAACTCAATCAGTGCCGTTTTTACAAGAACGAATACGCCATTTTGGGTTCCAACACGACTGCCACACCTTCTTTGGTGCGCAGCACCTTGTTCCGCAAGAACAACGTAGCGGTTCAAGGATACCCCAATTTCTGGTTGGATCAATGCGTTTTGGACAGCAACCAAATGGGTTTTTACTTCAACCCGGGGTATTGGTATCTACCGGCTAAATTCACGGGTAATACGTTTTCCCACAACTACACCGCTGTGGCAACACCTTACCAGAGTCAGTTCCGTGGAAATTTATTCGACGGAAACACCTTGGGAATTACCGCCGGTGTGGACTGCTATTTGGACAGCAACTTATTCACAAATAATGACTTAGGAGTTGGGATTTACGGACAGTCGTGGTTTGCAAACAATCGGGTGTTGGCCAACAACACCGGTTTGGCAGTAGGCAAGGCAGCCTGGCCGGGATCTCCCGGAAACCCGACGGTTGTAGACAATAAGCTCTGCGGCAACCTGGACTACAACGTGGCGAACGGTGGAAATGCCAACTT
Organism: uncultured Owenweeksia sp.; assembly: GCA_964464855.1. Lineage (GTDB taxonomy): Bacteria > Bacteroidota > Bacteroidia > Flavobacteriales > Schleiferiaceae > CAMDTE01. The sequence continues at coordinate 3,087 of CAYXHJ010000188.1, forward strand.
GGACCTCGAAGAGAACTGCTTTTGTCTGTCCGATTCAGCAGCCATTGATGCCAAAATCTTCGACGGCTACGACGACATTACCCTGGGCTTGATCAACTTCGCGGTCTACGATACCGCGTGCACCGTGGTTCAGAAGCGCGTAATCAAAGTAAATACAGCTTCCGTTAATGAGCTGGACGTGCGGGTTGGGGCTTCACCCAATCCAGCCACCCAAGAAGTGCGCCTGGACGCCACGGCAACCGAAGTCAAGGCAATGAGCGCCGACGGTCGGCTGTTTGTTTTGCCCCAAAAAGATGCAACGGGTTTGCTGTGGTCTGTAGAACAATTGCCCGCAGGAATCTACCAATTGCTGGGTTACGATCGTGCGAATTTGAAATTTCGCACCCGCTTGGCGGTAGTGCACTGATTGCGCAACCAACCTGTTTCGGCAGCACCGAATCGACCGACGGCCGTCAGATTTTACGGGCCTCCCAGATCACTTGGGTACCACCGAACAAGGCGTCCTTCCGACGAACGTCCGCAAAGCCGTTTTGCGCCAAGAGTCTGATCCACATGTCGTTGGGAAAGGAAACACTGGAATAAGTGGTGTGCGCCAAGGAGTGTTCCAACTCCGGCAGGGCCGTTTCCTCCGTCCGGGAGTGAACCTGCCAATCGCGCTGCCCAGTGGGTGCCGCGTGCGTGGTTAAAACCGCCAGCCCGTTCGAAGAAAGTGAGGAAGCGATGGTACGCAAAGCCGCTTGAGCGTCGTCCGGCATTAAGTGCGTGAAGACCGACCCCGCAAATACCAGGTCTACTTTTTCCTGGGTGTACGGAAGTGTGCCCCATTGGGCCTGTTGAAAAGAAACGGCGGCCGATTTGGGATCAGTAATCCATCGTGATGCGTGGGGAAATGCAGCCGGTAAAAAACGCCCAACCCGTCCAAATCCGCCCCCAAAGTCCAAGATAGATTGAGCATCCGGGGCCCACTCGCGCAACCAAAGG
>CAYXHJ010000189.1:0-4029 GCA_964464855.1 uncultured Owenweeksia sp.
TTCGGATAAATCGCTGCGGCTGTCTTCCAGGGATCGCAAAGTGCGTTCAAATCCATCCGACGCCGCCGCGTACAAACCCTCGTCGTAGAGACGACGAGCTTCTTCGTACTGGCGCTGGGCGGACCATTCCCAAGTCGACTGTTGTCCAACGGCGGGAACCAGCATGCCGCCCAAAAGGGCGGCCGCCAACATTCCACGTAAAAGTTGTTTCCGCATCATCTGTTCAAAGATACCAAAGCACCCAAAAATTCCTTTCTTTTGTTGTACTCCCTTCCAAAATCATACCACCGTGTCCAACAACCGCCCTTTATCGCTGAAAAATGCCGCAATTTATCAAGGTAAAAACCTGGTATTGAGCGATGTTAACCTGGAATTACGCGCGGGAGACTTTGCGTACCTCATTGGCGAAACGGGCTCCGGAAAATCGAGCTTGTTGCGCACGTTGTACGCAGACTTGCCGCTACAAAGCGGCGAAGGCAACGTGGTAGGCTACGATTTAAGTACCGTAAAGGAAGCGGAAATTCCCTATTTACGTCGCAAAATTGGGATTGTATTTCAAGATTTCCAATTGCTGTACGAGCGATCGGTGTACGACAATTTGGATTTTGTTTTGCACGCCACCGGCCACAGTGACCCCGACGAAAATCGGATTCAGATTGAAAAAGTACTTCATCAGGTGGGTGTCTCCACCAAGGGGCACAAGTTTCCCCACCAACTTTCGGGCGGAGAGCAGCAACGTGTAGCCATTGCGCGCGCGCTGTTGAATGCACCGGAATTGCTATTGGCGGATGAACCCACCGGCAACTTGGACCCTGCCACGAGCGAGGAAATCATGCACTTATTGAAGGAAATTGGACAATCGGGCACGGCCATTCTGATGGCCACGCACGATTACGCATTACTTCTCAAATTTCCCCACCCTACCTACAAGTGCGCCGGCGGAACGGTGACTGCGGCCGTGCAACGCACCCTTTGACTCCGCACCTGAGGCGCATTCTCTTTTGGATGAACCTCATACATTGCGTCGCAGAGGTTCGTATCATTCAACACCCAAAGAGCTTGGAGCGTTTTCGCGCAAATCGAGATTCAACGGGTGGTTGAAGACGGATAAACCCGCATCAATTGGGATTTGATTGATTCTGCCAACCGGGTCAAGGAGTGTTCCGAAACAAAGGCCTCGCGGTGCTGCTTTTCTGTGGGCGACAACCCCTGGGACAAGCTTTCTATCCATGCCTCAGTCCACTTTTCGGGATTGAACGGCTCGGGCAACAAGCGCACCAATCCTTCTGCACCGGTCCCATGTACGAGGTCTTCGTTACCCAATATGGGGGCTGAAGTTTGTAGGGCATTCAGCAATTTATATTTGATGCCTGCGCGGTGCACGGCCAGTTGGCCGTGGAGCGCGGCGGCGTGCAGCAGGTGGGACATTTCTTCCGGGGAAGGTGTGTCCACGAACCAAACTCCTGGGAGGTCGGCTGCGCGTTGCCTCAGGGCGCCGGAGGCGCCCTGGCCGGCAATCACCAGGGCCGTTCCGTTCAAATGCTTGTTGTGGCACTGGTCCCAGGCCCAAACGTCTAGCCAACGATGCGCAGCCCAGTCGTTCTCCGGCACGCTCAACTTTCCATGCACCAGGAGAAACGGAAGATCCGGAACGGTCACCAAAAAGTCGGCTGGGCATTGACCGACGGTCAATGGGGGCACCGCCGGAGGAAGAACGTCAACGGGGGTGCGGAAAAAGGGGGCCGTGGCGGCCGCATCGCCCGGGGTAAGGGCCCAAACACCAGCCAGTTTCAAGCGTGAAAGCACTTTTTGCTCCAAACGCGCCAGTCTGCGCGCCTCCCAATGATAATACCGCCTTTTCAGCCAAGCACGAATGTCCGTCCCCAATTCGGAAGCCGCCAAACCGCGGTAGTACAAGCGTTCGGGATTGTGGAGGCGAAGATAGGATCGGGCGGATATCTGTGGCGAAACCAAGGCGGACCACAAACTGTGGTACCCGTGGAGCACAGCTGGGAGCGGTGCACATTCCAGACGTCGAACCAGGGGAACCGAGGCACGCGAGGCGACCAAATACGGCAACCGTTGAAGTAAGGAGGCCCAACCGTTGCGCGGGTACAGCCAAAGCCGCACGCTTGGATCGCCGGGGGTATCCGCGGTGGCATCCTCCAAAACTTGATTTTTCCCACTTGTTGAATACCCCGGTTGGTGCATTTGGCTCCAAATTCTTGCTACTTCTGAGAGGCGCTTTTTGGAGACAAAGGCATGAAGTTCCACCTGGAAGGATTCCGTTTGCAAGGCGTCGATTTGGCTGGACACCTCCGCCATTCCCCCATACAGAGGCGGAACCGGAGCGTCCATGCTGATCAAGTGCACGTTGGGCGCACGGCCCTCCATCCGATCGATGGCGCGGTGCCATCCTTGCGACTCGCGACCCCAGTGGTACCGTTCCGCTGCGCGCAGTGCGCCCGCGCGCGCTTGTGCACAGGCCTCGTCGTCCCAAAGTATATTTCGAAGGACTTCAGCCAAGTTCTCTGGCGTTACCGCATTCAGAACCCAGCCGGCGCTGTACGTTTGGACGGTGCGCGCCACTTCTTCCACGGGGGAAACAACTTGGGGCAAACCGGCGTGGAAGGCGTCGAACAGTTTGTTGGGCAAACTCCACCGGTAGTTGGGGTTGCTGGGCTTGTCCAAACTCAGGCCCACCCGTGCGCGCCGGGTAAATTCGCGAAGTTCGGAGGCCGGGACGCGACCGTGAAAAAAGACGCGATCTTCCAATGCATTGGCCGCTACCAAGGCGTGCAACTTGGGCAAAACATCTCCACTCCCTACAATCCAAAGTTGGGCATCGGGGAGTTGCCGCATGGCCAAAACCGCTTCTTCCGCACCGCGATCTACATTTATACCTGCTCCTTGGAGCAATACTACCGGCGCATCCGGCTTTCCAAAACTCCAATCCTTTGCTGGATTGGATTGTTCTGGGCCGACGTCGGGCTTTTGCAGCGGAACGTTGCGCACTACAGTAAATGGAATGCCGTACTGTTCAAAATAAGCGCGCGCTATAGGCGGACTTACCGTTATGGCCTCTGTTACAAAGGGCATGCAAAACCGCTCCACGGCCAACCATACCGCGCGCACAACAGGCCGCTGCGCCAATTCCGGAACCCCGCAAAAGTATTCGTGGCTGTCGTAAAAAAGGGGTTTCTTGCGCAGAAAGGCCACCAGGCTCATGGGCAGTAAGGTGTCCAAATCGTTGGCCACGTACACGTCAAAAGATTCCCGCAACAGGTAGCGCAGCAAGCGAATTTGGTACTCCACGTAGAAGAGCGCTCCTTTGTTTTTGCGGCACGCAAACCGGTGCACGGCGTACGACCGCTCCACCGGGGCTGGGTTGGGCCATTGGCGCCCCACCACGCAGACGTCGTATCCGCGTTCCTGAAAAACGGTGGCGGTCCGGTGAATGCGGTTGTCCGTATGGACGTCGTTGATGACGCTGAGCAAGACGCGGGGCATGCTTCAAAGATAGGCCGCACGCGTGCTACCTTGCAGCACTTTTGCCCCGATGGCCATGGAACCCCTGCACTACGAACTGCCCGAAGAACGCATCGCATTATTTCCGGTGGAACCGCGCGACAGCGCCAAGTTGCTGGTCGCTGGTCCAAATGGACCCCGGCTGGACGCGCGGGTTGCGGACCTTCCGGACCTTTTGGAGGGCATTCGCCACGTGGTGGTCAACGCCTCCCGCGTGGTCAAAGCCCGATTGCTGTTTCCTCGAGAGTCCGGCCAAAAACCCTTTGAGTTGTTTTTCTTGGAGCCCGACGAAGGGGAAGTGGCGAGCGCCATGAACCAAGTGGGTTTTGCGCGCATTCGGGTCTTAGTGGGCGGCTCCAAAAAATGGAAACCGGACGTTGAACTGGTGCACCCGGACGGCATCCGTGCGCTGCGCTTGTCCCACAACGGTGCTGTCAGCACAGTAGCGTTGCGTTGGGACTCCGCTTTGACCTTAGGCGAATTGCTGGATCGCGCCGGACG
>CAYXHJ010000190.1:0-4019 GCA_964464855.1 uncultured Owenweeksia sp.
CTGCAATCCCACCCATTCCCCCTACCTTTGCCCCCATGAGATTTGACGACTTTGACCTGAACGACACCTTATTGGACGCGGTGTACTACATGAACTACACCGAAGCCACCGAGATTCAGGCCAAAGCCATTCCGCTCATCTTGGAAGGCAACGACCTCATCGGGTGCGCCCAAACCGGCACCGGAAAAACCGCCGCCTTTCTTCTGCCGCTCCTCAACCACCTCTCGGAGACCGACGGAGCCGGGGTAAAGGCCCTGGTTTTGTGCCCCACGCGGGAGTTGGCCATCCAAATTGCCCAACAAGCCGAAGGCCTTTCGTACTTTACCCATGCCAGCGTTAAAGCCGTTTACGGCGGCGGCGACGGCGTTGCCTGGGACCAAGAAAAGGCGGCCCTCACCGGAAAGGCAGACCTCATCATCGCAACTCCCGGCCGCCTGATGGCCCACATGGAACAGGGGTACGTCAAATTTGATCGCGTGGATTTCCTCGTACTGGACGAGGCAGACCGCATGCTGGACATCGGCTTCTACGACGACATCCTCAAAATCATCGACAAACTCCCCAAAAAGCGCCAAAGCCTCATGTTCAGTGCTACCATGGCGCCGCGCATTCGTCAGCTGGCCGTGCAAATCCTCCAAGATCCCCAAGAAGTCAGCGTGGCCATTGCCAAGCCGGCGGAGGGCGTCACTCAGAAAGTATACCTCGCCTTCGACGAGCAAAAAGTGGCCCTGGCGCGCCACCTCCTCGCAGACAAGGACGAATACAAACAAATCATCGTCTTCTGTTCCACCAAGAAAAAAGTGGAGCAGTTGTACCGCAAACTCCGGCACCGTAACTTCGCCTGCGCCCCTATTTCCTCCGACTACACTCAAGAGGAGCGCGAGCAGGCGCTGTCGGACTTCAAAAACGGCCGCACCCGCATTTTGGTGGCCACAGACGTTATGAGCCGCGGCATCGACGTCAAGGGCATCGACCTGGTTATGAATTTCGACGTCCCCCACGACGCCGAGGACTACGTACACCGCATCGGACGTACGGCCCGTGCCAAAACCACCGGCATGGCCATCACCTTGGTCAGCCCGGAGGATATGTACCGTTTTTCCAAGATTGAACGCCTCATTGAGCGCGAGTTGGAGAAACTTCAGCCCCCCACAGAACTGGGGGAGGGCCCGCAGTGGGAGGCACGCTCCAAGGGTTCCGGCCGCCCCGGCAGTGGACGTCCGGGAGGCGGACGTTCGGGCGGCAACGGCGGAGGAAAAAAACGCTTCGGCAAGCCCAAAGGACCGCAGGGCGGGGGTACGGCGGCTTAAACCTCCAAAGAACACATTCATCCGCGCCTGGGTCGAAAAATAATTCCCAAGCGCGCGTGAATCGCCCGGTAACACGAAAAAGGCAAATTTGTTTACCTTTCGGTTTATAAATCCCTCATTGTGGCCAATTTTCCCGCTTCCCTTTGGGCTCGTTTGAATCCCATCAACCTCTTGCGCCAAGCTCAAGGCGTTGCAAAAACCTTCCCGGGAACGGTGGGCGTGGCCGTCCTTTTGGCCGTCCACTTCTCCGGCATGATCTACGAGTGGGAATGGCTCCAGTCCTTTTGGGCCAAACCGGAATTGGACGAGAACACGGAAGCCTGGTTGGGCGAGGCCATACGGTGGAGCCTCTATGTGGCCTTAGGACTGCCGCTGTACGTCGCCGCTGAATTCGGCGCCAAACGTTTGCCTTGGGGCAAACTCAACCGCAGCGCTGCCTACGAAATCGCCTTGGGAATCCACGCCGCACTCGTCATTGTAGCACCTGGCCGGGACGAAATCTTCACCGGAACGTTCCTGTTGTGGTTCTTTCCAACCGTTCTATTTACCCATTTATTGGTGGCTCTGGTACCGTTTGTGTTTCGCAAGGACCGCCCGCAGGCCTTTTGGTTCACCAACCAGGCCCTCTTTCTCGGCTTTGCTCAAAGTGCGGTCTTCTCCATCATCCTCTACGCCGGTATTTCGGGTATCTTGGGCGCTTTGGTAGCTCTGTTCGACGTCTCCCTGGACGAGAAGGTGTTTTTAACCGTATTGGCTTGGGTGGCTCTACCCGTACAGACCTTCATCTTCTTGGCCAACGCTCCCGATCCCTACCAATCGGAGGAAAGCTGGCCGGAGCCGCCCCGCGTCTTGTGGAACTTGCTGCGCTTCATCGTGTGGCCCCTGATGGCGATTTACGCCGCCATCCTCCTGGCCTACGGCGTCAAAATCATCCTGGAGGTTACCCTGCCGCGCGGCGTGGTCACGGGATTGGTGGGCGCCTTCGGCAGCGTGGGGTATTTGGTGGTTTCCCTCTCGCGGGCCTACCAACCCGCGCGCTCCTGGTCCATGTGGTTCCAGCGAATTTTAGCCGTGCTGTTGATCCTGTTGTGGGTTGCCTTGGGTCAGCGCATTGCGGACTATGGTTTTACCGAGTTGCGCGTTCTGGGCTTCTACCTTGGGTTTTTCCTCACCGTGGTGACGGTCTATTTTTTGGTTCGCCCCAACGCCGGAATCCGGGTGGTTCCGGCAGTTTTGGCCCTGCTGGCCCTGTCCTTCACGGTTGGCCCGTTCAAGGCCTCGTCTTGGGCATTTCGATCTCAGTACGCTCGTTTTGAGCGCATTGCCACTGTCAACGGATTTATGAAAGACGGGAAGATTGTAGCTGCCCCCAAAGGCGCGGACACCACCGCTGTAAACGAATTCCTGGAAACGGCCTTTTACTTGGCGCAGTACCACACCCCGGCCTTAAAAGGTACCCCCTTGGAAATCATCGACGTGCAAGACCGTGAGGTGCGGGAATGGAAGGCGCGTTCGGAAATGGAAACGACCTTGGAGGAATATGGGTACGAGCAAATCACTGATTCGGACACCAGGATTGTGGAAGCCGAAATGACGCCGCAATTTCAATGGGAATCCCAGCAAAAGTCCATCGACCCATCCACCTACATCCGTTTGCAGCACTTCGAGGCGGATGACCTTTGGGAGCAGAACCGCGCGTATGAAGAAACCGGGGCCCTGTGGCGGACGGATTTCTCCATGGCAGGCCCCAAGGGCAACCAAACCGTCAACGTTCAATTTCCAGTGCCGGCTTGGGTGAAGAACCAAGGATGGAAATTGATCCGCGGCTATAAAGTGCGCACCGGCAAGGTCCCCGTCGTTTTGCCGACTTCGCGTCCGGACGTGTTTTTTGTTTTGACCCGCATCGGAGTATCCTGCTCGAGCTCCGAGCCAGATTCTGAGGAACTGATTGAGTTGGATCGATTGGAAGGATACTTGGTTCAGAAAAAGTAAAATAACCCCCCGGAATCTGCGCGCAGCGCGCAGGTTCCAAGGAGTCCATCCCGTTTTTAAAGTTCAAATTCAAACACAAAGACCCATGAAAAACTCCCTGCTCTTCGCCCTCCTGGGCGGCACTTTGCTCTTCTTTTGGCAATTTCTCTCGTTTGCCGGCGCCAACCTGCACGACTCCGCCCAGGCCTACACCCCCCAACAAGACACCGTCTTGGCGTTTTTGGAGTCCGTCGGTATAGAGGAAGGCCAGTACATGATGCCCCGCGCGGCCAACGGCTCATCTGCGGAAGAATACCAGGCGATGTGGGAGCAATCCGTAGGAAAACCTTGGGTTAAATTGACCTACTACGGCGAGCGGACGGACAACATGATGCGCAACATGCTCCGCGGTTGGCTGGTGGACGTGGTGATTGCGTTTATTTTATACACCCTGCTCAAGGGAATGAAAGACCGGTCCTTCCAGCGCGCACTGCTGGTTTCCTTGGCTGTGGGCTGGATGGGCTTTGCGGCCACCCAGTACACCAACCACATTTGGTACCCCACGCAAGACCTCATCGCTTCGTTGATCGACGCCGTGGTGCCGTGGATATTGTTGGGTGCCTTAGCGTCGCTGTTTCTCAAGAGAGAGCCGGCCTGAGTCCGACGGCAGCGCACAATCCATGCGTACCGCAGGCGCGGGCCGTTGGTTGGAGGGCGGAAATACTCCGGATTGGGGTA
>CAYXHJ010000191.1:0-3645 GCA_964464855.1 uncultured Owenweeksia sp.
CCTTCTGCTAAGCCAAATCGTTTCCGAAACCACCACGATGCAGCGTACATGAACGGAGTATCCAGTGCGGCCATAACCACCTTGAACAACCACCCGTCCAAAATGTATTGGAGAATGGTCGACGGATCTTCTCGGTCGTAAAAGATAATTCCCACCACCAAAACCGTGTCTACCAATTGGGAGATCATGGTTGATCCGTTGTTCCGTACCCACAAGTGCTTGCCTTTGGTGACCCATTTCCAAAAATGGAAAAGCCGCACGTCCACCAACTGGGCCACCAAGTAAGCAACCATTGAGGCCAAAATGATCCGAGTGCTGTTGGAAAAAACCTCGCCAAACGCACCATCACTCATGGGTGATCCTGAAATTGCTGGAAACAATCCAGCTAAGTATATGGACAACAGCACAAAAAGTAGAACCACAAAGCCGGTGTACACCACGTAGTCCGTTTTCTTTTTACCGTAAAACTCGCTTAATATGTCCGTCATCAAAAAGGTCAAAGGATACGGAAGAATGCCTGCGGAAACCACAAACACCTTGAATCCCAAGTCGATTTCGATGAACTTGTTGGACAGCAAGTTGCACACCACCAGCGCAGCGGTGAATAAGGCAGCCAATACCAAATACGGAACCAAAACGGCTTGAGTGGATTCCTGCGCTGTGCGAACGGTTTTTGAGGAGTACATCTACATGAAACAATAATTTGAGCTACTGGTTCACTGAGCCGTGCCGTACGGGATGTTCAACGCCCCGGTGCTGGTCTTTACAAAGGCCCCAGCTCGGTCATGCGCATTTGAACCCCCTTCATGCGCTCCAATCGCTGCCATTCGGCCGCAACCTCTGCCAACGGTCCCCATTGAACTTTTTGGCGCAATGCGGCGCTGCCCTTGGAAAACTCAGCCAGTAAAGCCTCTACGGCATTTTCCTCACGTGGATACGTTGAAATTCGGGGAGTACCCTTCAAATTGGCCTTTTTCTGCGCATAGGCCAACGCTTCCATCAGTCCACCGTGTGCATCCACCAATCCCAGGCGAAGGGCGTCGGTTCCCGACCAAACGCGCCCTTGGGCCATGCTGTCCACGGCACTGGAATCCAATCCACGTCCGTTGCTCACAACCTGCAAAAAACGCCCGTAGGTTTGGTCCACATTCGCTTGAACAAGAAGCCGTTCGCTGTCCGTAAGGGTGCGGTCCAACTGCCCAAAATTGGAATAAGTATGGGTGCCTACCCCCTCAAATCGAATACCCACTTTGTTGCGCAAGAGTTCCTCGCCCGTGAAGAACAGGCCAAATACCCCAATGGAGCCCGTAATGGTAGTGGGTTGCGCAAAAATTCGTTCGCCGGGTGCTGCAATGTAGTATCCACCGGATGCAGCCAAGTTGCCCATGCTGATGACCAAAGGTTTTTCCTTGCGCAGCAAATCCAGCTCGCGCCACATGACGTCGGATGCCAGCGCACTTCCACCGGGTGAATTGATGCGCAGAACGACGGCTTTGATTCGCTTGTTGGCGCGTATTTCGCGCAACGCCTCAACCACGGTACGGCTGGCCACCACACCGTCCAACCCTTCGCCGTCCTCAATGTCCCCTTCTGCATAAACCACAGCAATTCGATCCAATACACTTCCAGATTCGGAATCTGCATCGGTGTCATCGGAAGCCGAATAGTCGTCAAACGCCACCAATTTATCGTCGTTCCAATCTTGGACGCCCAGTTTCTTGAGAAACACGTCTTCGTAAGCAGCCTTAGTCATGAGGCCCTCACCAGCGGCTTCTTTACCGCGAAGCAGGGGGGTGCTGTTCATCAGGACATCAAAACCGTCTCCAGACAGGCGCCCGTCGGCCGCTAAATCGGCGCGAAGCGTGGACCAAATACTACCCAACAATTCCGCGGTTTGGCGTTTATTGGCTTCGGACATTTTCTCTGCGATGAAGGGCTCACCGGCGCTCTTATAGGCATTGTTGCTGCCCCGGATCAATTCAGCTTTAACGCCCATCTTGTCCAAGAATCCCTTGAAGTACGGCCGACTGCTGCCCAAACCACTGAGTTCCATCAATCCTTCCGGATGGATCCACACCTCGTTCGCAGCGGAGGCCAAGTAATATTGCTTCAACGAATAAACTTCGTCGTACGCGTACACTTTTTTACCGGCTTTCTTCAATCGCTTGATGGCCTGGCGCAGTTCGCGCAAGGTGGCATATCCGGCGTCTAATCCTGCGGTGCGGAGCACGACCCCTTGAACGCGGTCATCTTTCTCTAAATCGCGGAACGAAAAGAGAAGGTCGTTCAGGGCAGGTCCCTGGGGCGCGTCGCCGGTCAATTCAGCAAAATCCGGTAACCCGTCGTCCGGAATGCGGTCCGGCACCGTCCCCTGCAGGTCCACCACCACCCAACTTCCGTCCTGAACCGACGGCGTGCTGTCGTCGCTCATGCTGGCAAGTCCTACCAGCAAGCCAATACCCAACAAAAAGGCCACAAACAAAGCGGCGATAACGCCCAAGAAGGAGGCAAAAAATGTTTTCATAGTAGGTTAGATGCTAAATGTGCTCCAAAAGTTGCACGGTACCTTTGTGCCGTGCAAAAAACGAAGGTACAAACCGTGGTGCTGATGGGCAGCAACGCCCCCGATGCCCAAAATTGGCTCCAACGAGCGTTGAACGAACTTCCTGTTGCAGGTGAAGTGCTGAGGGTCAGCGGGGTGTACGCCTCACCTTCGTGGGGATTCGACGGACCCGATTTTCGCAACGCTGCGGTTTTGCTTCAAACCGACCAAACGCCCCAAGAAGTACTCCGCGGTTTACTCGCCATCGAAAACCAGTTGGGACGTATTCGTCCTACCAACGGACCGCGTTACACCAGTAGGACGATTGACTTGGACGTGCTTACCTGGGCCGACGAGGTGATTGACGAGCCGGATTTGCAGATTCCGCACCCTCGGTTGGCGGACCGTCGATTTGCACTCCTTCCCCTTCAAGAGCTGGTACCTCATTGGTTAACACCGGTGGAACGGGAGGATCTTGGCACACTTCTTGACCGATGTGTTGACAACAATTCCGTAACTTTGACCTCGGAAAAACTAACCCTGTTCCCATGAATACCCGAATTTTCCTTCCCTTGGCTGCTGCAGCCGTTTTGACCTCTTGCGGCAACAAAGCCCTGAAAGAAGAATTGGCCACATTAAAGGGCAATCTGGCTCAAATCCATGCAGATGCCGACGGCGATGGTGTACCCGACGCACTGGACAAAGAGGCCAACACGTCCAAGGGCTCCTTGGTCGACGGCTCCGGACGCGCTTTGGATTTGGACGGCGACGGAGTTCGACACGGGTTGGACTTGGATCCTTTCTCCCAACGCGGAGTTAAGGTGGATCCAACCGGTATGGAATTGGATTCCGACGGTGATGGGGTACCCAACAGCAAGGATTTGGAGTCCAATACTCCTTCCGGTGCCTTGGTAAATTTTCAAGGAAAAAAGATTGAGACCAGTGGCGTTAGCATGAAGGTTGCAGAAGCCTTTATTCCCGAAGTGACGTTTGCGACCAATTCAGTGACCATTACCCCGGACCAAGAAACACGCTTGGTCACGGTGGCGCGCATGATGAAATCAAATCCAACGTTGCGCTTGCGCGTGGTAGGTCATGCCGAC
>CAYXHJ010000191.1:3655-4017 GCA_964464855.1 uncultured Owenweeksia sp.
AGAGCGCCGAGCTAAGTCTGTAATCAAGGTGTTGACCACCACCTACGGTATTTCCGAAGCGCGTTTTGAGTTGGTGAGCATGGGCGAGAACGACCCCATCTCCACCAAAAATCAGCACAACCGTCGCGTAGAATTCCAATTTATTCAGTAAGGAATTGCGTCGCTGAATTACGGTCCGCCGCGCCCGCAGGGCGCGGCGGACTTTTTTTGCCGTGTGTTTGCGGTACTGCAGAGCTTTTTTAACCAAGTTGAGCCCCGAGGTACGAAAAGCTCGGGCATTATGTTGGCTATTTGGTTTGCTAAATTGGCTATTCTGGCGACAATGTTGGCAATTTTGTGCGATTTATTGACAATTTTGCCTG
>CAYXHJ010000192.1:0-3376 GCA_964464855.1 uncultured Owenweeksia sp.
ATCGGGCTACCCCACCGATTGGACCGCCCCACCTCCGGGTTGGTGCTGCTGGCCAAGACGTCCAAAGCCCTGGCACGCCTGAACCAAGCGTTTCACGACCGCACCGTAACCAAAACCTATTGGGCAGTGGTGGAAGGTTGCCCCAGCGCGCCGGAGGCGCGCCTGGAACACCGATTGGCCCGGGACGGCAAAAACAACAAGTCCTTTGTGAGTCAACGACCGGACGCCCAACAAGCGGTTTTGCACTACCGAATCCTGAACCGAGGCGATCGATATACTTTGGTGGAAGTTGACCTAGAAACGGGCCGACACCACCAAATTCGGGCACAAATGGCCGCAATAGGCCACCCCATTAAAGGCGATCTCAAGTACGGTGCCAAGCGCTCCAATACAGACGGCAGCATTCACCTGCACGCTCGCCGCGTGGCCCTCTCCCATCCGGTGGGAGGCGCCCCATTGGCTGTTACTGCACCCTTACCTAATGAAGCTCTCTGGCAAGCACTTGCACCTGTCGATTCGAGTAAAGATTAAACAGGATCGACGTCGATCACCGCCCGAACGGCCCGAAAATCCGGGTGGACGGACAACAACTGCAAGCACTTGCGAATGCCTTGTTTGGACGCCTGCAAGGCACCGTCGGCATCTATTTTTACGTAGAGTTGCTGCCGGTACTGCAGGTTGATGCGGCCCACCGGTGGTATGTCTGGCCCCAAAATGCCGCCCCCCAATTGGTCGTTGAGGGCCTGTGCCAGCCACCGTGCGGCATCGCGAACGATTTCCGGATGCTTGTGGCTCAGTAAGACGTGAACCAATCGCACAAACGGCGGATGAAAATGCTGCCGGCGTTCCACCAATTGTTCGGCGGCCATTTCCTCGTAGCGGTGATCGGAAACCAGTTGCAGAATGCGGTGGTCCGGTCGGTACGACTGAATGTACACCGTCCCCCGGTCTGCCCTCCTTCCAGCACGGCCCGCCACCTGGCTCAGCAGTTGGTAGGCACGCTCGTGGGCGCGAAAATCCGGGTGGGACAATAGGCCGTCAGCCTGTGGCACCACCACCAAGTCCACCCCGGGCAGGTCCCAGCCTTTGGCCACCATTTGAGTCCCCACCAGCAAATCCAAAACACCGTTGTGGGCGTCTTCCAACAACCGATGCAACGCCGTCTTGGACCTTGCCGTATCTGCGTCCAACCGACCCAGAACAGCTTGCGGAAACAACGCTTTGAGCTCTTCTTCTAATTTTTCCGTGCCCAATCCTTTGAGCACCACTTCCGGACTGCCGCAGGCGCTGCAGCGCGGCGCCAAGGCCTGGGTTTGACCGCAGTAGTGGCACTTCAATACATTGGCCGCCTTGTGGTAGGTCAAGGATACATCGCAACGGGTGCATTCCTCCGTGTGGCCGCAGGTAGAACAGAGGGAAACCGGCGCAAATCCCCTTCGGTTTTGCAGCACCAACACTTGCTTGCGGTCGGCCAATCGTTCGGTAATGACTTCCGCCACCTCGCGGGTCAAGGGCCCCACGGTTTCGCCCCGGCGTTGTGCCTTGGCCCAGTCCACCAGAATGATCTGTGGCAAGGGCGCGGCCCCGTACCTCCGTTTCAATACAGCCTTGGCTATTTTACCTTGTTCGGCCCGATGCCACGTTTCCAAGGACGGGGTGGCGCTTCCCAGCACCAAGGGAATTTGGTGTTTGGCCGCCAGCCACAATGCCACGTCGCGCGCGTGGTACCGCGGCGCCGGCTCGTTCTGTTTGTAGGAGGCGTCGTGCTCCTCGTCCACCACCACCAGACCCACCCGATTCCAAGGCAAGAAAATGCCCGACCGCGCGGCCAACACCACGGTTGGGGCCGAATGTTGGTCCAACAGCGAACGGTAGACCGCCAAACGTTGGCGTTCGGAAACGCGTCCGTGGTAGGCGTGCACCCCCTCGCCCAAGGCCTTCCGGTAGCGCGCCAAAACCCCCTCGGTCAGGGAAACTTCCGGCAACAGCACCACGGCGTGTTGGCCGTTGGCAATCGTTTCTTGGATGCGCTGAAGGTAGACCTCCGTTTTGCCCGACCCGGTGACGCCGTAGCTGCCGTAGCCGTACAGAAGCAAGGGCTGATTCCCCGCCTTGCGCCACAGTTCATCCGCAGCACGCTGTTCCTCGTTCAGCTCCAGAGCGGGCGGCGGGACCAGCTCCAAATCATGCAGCGCAACCTCCACAGATCGTTGGCGCAGGATGCCCTTGTCTACCAGTGCTTTCCACGGCAAGCCGCGCAATGCCCCCGTGGGAACCCAGGGGGCCACCGAGGAGGCAGACGCACCGGGTTCCAAACCTAATTTAAAATAATGTATTAACGTCTCGGATTGAGCTTTAGCTCGCTTCAATTGACTAAAAACTTCAGCTGTTTGACGGTCGTCGTTTAACCGATGAACGTACTGCACCTCGGTGCGCAAGCGCGGTGGCGGTGTGGGTTCTACCTTTTCTTCCACCACGGCCCAACCCTGGGCCACCCAACGTTCCAGGGTTCGGGCGGGAATTCCTTTGCCGGAGATGCGTCCCTCCCGCTGCAGTTGCTGCAAAAAAGGACGCTCGGAGGGTGAAATGCTCGCCTCCTCCCAGTCCACACCCGTGTAGTGGATTTCGGTCTCGCTGCTGGGGCGCAGGGCGGCGGGAAGAGCCGCCGTCATGACCTCGCCAACCGAACACAAGTAGTAATCCGCCATCCAATACCACAGGGCCAATTGGGACGGATGCACGCTGGGGGCGTCCTCCAACAACTCCAATACGGGCTTCGTTTCGTAGTCCGGCGGTGTTTTTTGCACCTGCACCACCACCGCAGCGTAGCGCTTCTTGGGTCCCAATTCCACCAAGAGACGCTGCCCTACTTGGGGTTGGGTAGCGAACGGCCACGCGTACGTAAAGGAACGATGCACCGGGACCGGCAACCAAACGTCTACCCACAGTGCTGATGCACCTTCACGGGAGGAGGTTGGGGAGTCGAACATCCGGGTGGATTGGATAAAAAAACAGGCGCTGCGCAGGCAGTTGGATGGAATTTTCTCGGAATTAACCCAAGGCCTCCACGAGCTCCAACAAGTACGGATTGATGGCCTGGTGGTGCTTGGTGGCCTGTTCAAAGGGAACGTACACCACTTGACCGGACTGAACCCCAACCATGACGCGGCTTTGGCCCTGGAGCAAACCCAAAACGGCACCGTGTCCCATTCGGCTGGCCAGGATGCGGTCCTGGGCACTGGGCCTGCCGCCGCGCTGAATGTGGCCCAAAACGGTCACCTTGGTTTCCCACTGGGGAAAACGCTCCTGAACTTTGCGCGCCACTTCAAATGCACCGCCGCCGTCGTCGCCTTCGGCCACAACGATGATGCCGCTG
>CAYXHJ010000192.1:3386-4007 GCA_964464855.1 uncultured Owenweeksia sp.
CGGCGAGCTCGTCAGCTACATCCGGCCCGCCAACGCCGCATCGATCGCTCTGGCGCGCCGGCTCGGCGCGACACGATCGCCCGACATCGAGCTCCTCGGCATCCAGGCGCAGGTCTGGCGACATGCACCGCCGCCGTCGTCGCCTTCGGCCACTACAATGATGCCGCTGCGCCGGCGTTCTTTCCAGTCCGTCTCCAGCTTTTGCACCAATTCGCCGATGTAGGTGGTAGTTTCCGGAATCAAAACCGCCTCGGCTCCCGCCGCAATTCCGGTGCGCAGCGCAATAAACCCGGCGTCCCGACCCATTACTTCCACAAAAAACAATCGGTTGTGTGAGGCCGCCGTGTCGCGAATGCGGTCCACTGCTTCTACTGCGGTATTGACCGCCGTGTCGTACCCTATGGTCAAGTCGGTTCCAAAAAGGTCGTTATCTATGGTGCCGGGGCAACCGATGACGGGAAGATCTTCCATTTCCGCGGACAATGCTGTAGCGCCGCGAAACGAACCGTCTCCGCCAATGACCACCAATGCGTCGATGCCGCGGGCGCGCAACTTGGAAATGGCCTTTTGACGCCCTTCCGGCGTACGGAATTCTTCGCTTCGCGCGCTTTTTACGTAAGT
>CAYXHJ010000193.1:0-3991 GCA_964464855.1 uncultured Owenweeksia sp.
ACCTGATCCTCACCCCCATGGCGCTGGGTATTGAGCCGCTGCGGGCCGACGGTCGATCCGTGAACACCGGAGCGACGCTGCAAGCCAAGGTTCAAGTCATCACGGGAGCCAGCGAAGCGCCGAAGGCGCCCGCGGCAACGCCGTTGCCGCGGGCGTCCGCCAAGCTGCCCGCCGAAAAAGGATTCAGCACCACCTTGGCCGCGTCGGTTCCCTACACGCTCCTAGAAACCGAAATGCAGAAGGCATTTGCCGAAGAACCCTTTGATTTCCCCGACGTGGGACGTCGGCTCATGATCGACGCCTGGTCTTTTGTACCTCAGGGCGATCGCCTTCGGGTGGGGTTGGACTTCCGTGCCCTGAAGTTGGGCAAGGACGGCAAGCCGTCGGCGAAGAAGCCGCTCAAGGGACGCGTGTACCTGACGGCCGCGCCGGTGGTCAATCTGGAGAAAAGGGAAGTCGGCTTCGCCGACGTCCAGTTTGAGCTCAAGAGCAAGAACGCCCTTGTTGGCGCGGCTGCTTGGATGCTCAACGGAAAGATTGAGAAGGAATTAGCCGCCCAAACCTTCTCCTTTGCGGAGTACTTGGACGAATACAAGCGCGTGGCGGACGGCATGCTCAAGGGCTACCCGCTCGGCGCCGGCATGCAGATCCGCGGCTCCATGAAAAAGTTGGACGTGGTAAAAGCACTCCCAACCCCCGACGCTTTGGTGGTTTACATCCTGGCTTCCGGACAGTTGGAGCTCCGGAACTGATCCCAAAAAAAGGCAGTTTGTCGGGGGTATTTAATTAAAACACTACCTTTACCGCATCGCTTCGGCGCTGCACCGCGATCAAAGTGTTTTAGGTGCGTCATTATTTTATTCCCATTTCCCATGTCAAAACGTGGAACGGTGAAGTTTTTCGATGCCACTAAAGGTTTCGGCTTCATCAAAGAAGAAGGCAGCAACGAAGAGTTTTTCGTACACGCCACCGGTCTTAACCAACCCATCGCTGACGGCGACGAGGTAGAATTCGAGGTGAAGGACGGCAAGCGCGGCTTGAACGCCGTGAACGTCAGCAAAATGTGATTTTTCCCCTTTTGGATCGACGGAAACCCGAGGCAACTCGGGTTTTTTTATGCCCTATTGCGAACGGGCTGTAAATGAGCGCTGTACGGCCCTGGGTGGGGCCAAAAACCACCCAAAACGCCCGAAATGGGTTCAAAATTGGTCAATAAGTCGAGCACGTCGGACAACAAATCCAACACAACAGCCAACAAATCAGACGCAATAGTCGATAAGTCGCACAAAACGGGCAACAAAACACACACGTCGGACAACATTCCGACCACCCAAATCATCTGATCACACAATTCAGTAACTTGATTCACGTTTCTTGGAGGCCGGACGCGTGGGGCGCGTTTGAATGAGTTTTGTAGTAAGCGACACGTGTCGTTCGTGGGGATTGAATCTGGCGTTGTAAATAAAGCCCCCCCAAGCGGAGTGCATGTGGAGCGTCTGCGTGATTTTGAGAAAATTGAGCAGTGAAATGACCTCACCGCGCTCGTAACTACCCAAGGTCGAGCGGCTTACTTTAGACATTTGGGCCAATTTGTTTTGCGACCAGCGCAGTCGACACCGTTGATCGATGACTTCGAACCGAAGCCGGAGGTAGAGATCGGACGCGTCGTCGGAGGTGATTTGGTTGGTAATGCGTTGGATTTGGTCGCAGGTGTCGCAGAATTTTTCAGGCATGAATGGCAAGTGTTTGGGACCCCCAAAAATGCCCAGCGCCCCGCGGAGCGGGGCGCTGGGGGATCGGTTGGGCCGAATTATTATTTTTAAACGTTTGTTAATCAATTAGTTAACAAAAGTAAAGGTACAGGTTTTTTTCTAATTGGGCAAGGGGGTTAGGACGGCGGCGCAGCCGCCGCCTTTTTGCAAAGGAATGTTGAGAACGGTACCGCGCGTCACCACTTGAGTAGTGATCTGAATGGGCGGGTTGTGGGCCAGCGTCACCTTAATGGCGGCGGGCACACTCGGGTCCTCATAGAGCGTCAGGGTGTACGCTTTTGGCCCGTCCTGGGGCAAGAACGAGAAGTCCAGGGCGTACGTTCGCGGAGTTTCATCGTTCGCAACGCCAATGAACCAACGTCCGGAAGAGGTGTTTGGGCTGGCCGTTATGTTGGCTGTTTGGTTGGTTTTGTTGGCTGTTGTGCTTGGTTTGTTGGCTGTGGTGTTTGGTTTATCGACTGTTCGGGTTGCTTTATGCGGCTCGACGGTTGATAAATTGGCCGATTTTTGGGCGTTTTGGGTGCTTTTTGGACTGTTGTTAGGGCTGTTTTTGCGCATTTGGGTGGTGCCATTGTTCTGTAAATCAACGCGTTCCTGCCGCGCCACCGCCACATAGTCCCCCACGCGTGAAGGGAGCACGCGCGTCGTTTCCCAATCCACTCCGACCTCCTTGATGAACGCAAAAGCGGGGTGGATTTGGCCGTTCGGGGCGTAATGCTCCGGCAAATCCGCCGCCATCTGCAGCGGAGAATACATGATGGTGTACAGCGCCAGTTGCTGCGCCAAGGTGGTTTGGAGGGGGTGGTTTTGCTTGTAGGGTTCCAGCGTTAGATTGAAAATGCCGGGCGTGAAGTCCATCGGTCCGCTCAACATGCGGGTGAAGGCCAGGTTGGGGATGTGGGACGGCGGGTTGCCACCGTCGCTGCTCCAGGCGTTGAACTCTTGGCCACGGGCGCCCTCGCGGGACATCAGGTTGGGCCACGTGCGGCGCAGTCCCGTGCCCGTGACGGGTTCGTGGATGTCCAGTGCTATTGAGTACTTGGCGGCCGTCTCCACCGTCTTTTGGTAGTGGTTCACCATCCACTGCCCGTAGTGCCACTCGCCTTTGGGCAGTAGGGGACCCACGTAGCCGGTTTTCACGGCGGGGATCTGCAGGGACTGCATGAGTTTGTAGGCCGTGTCCAACTGCTTTTCGTAGGTTCTGGGGGCGGAAGAGGTTTCGTGGTGCATGATGAGGGTCAGGCCCTTGCTTTGGGCGTACCGTTGCACCTCTTGGATGTTGTAATCCGGGTAGGGGGTGACAAAATCAAAAACGCCCTCGCGGTCGTCGAACCCAATCCAGTGCTCCCAGCCGGTGTTCCAGCCTTCTACCAAAACTCCTTGGAAGCCGTGTTGCGCGGCGAAGTCAATGAGTTTTTTGGCGTTTTGGGTGGTGGCGCCGTGTTTGCCCGATGCCCGATCCCACGAGTTTTTGCCGAGGTGCATTTCCCACCAAATGCCCATGTACTTCATGGGTTTCGCGTAGGGAACGCCGCCCAGAACGTTGGGGGCATTCAGGTCCAATAGTAGGTGCGCTTCCAGAAGGGGGGCGGCTTCGGGCGCAACCAGGGCCATCCGCCATGGCGTGTGGAAGGCCCCACGCAGGGTGGCTTTGGCGGAGTCGCGCGCGCGGCCCACCAACTCCGTGACGAAGCCTTCCGCGCGCGGGTTTTGGGCGACGTCGGACCGCAGACGAAGGGTTTGCGCCGGATAGTTAATCAGCGCGGCTTCGTGGAAGGCCACGTGGACGCCGGAGCGGACGGGGTCGTCGGATTCAAAACGGAAGGTGACGGGCGTATTGACGGCGTTGTAGGGGATGTAGGTGTTGCTGAGCGACGCGGCCTGGCGTTTGGTGGTGGCGTCGATCTCGTTGAGGCGGCACTCGTTCACCAGGTGTTCGGTGATGTCCCAGTCGCCTGGGATCCAGAAGGCCGTGGGGTTGCCCACCAGGCGGTAGTCCGTGCGTTCGGAGAGTACGGTGATGCTGTCCACTCCGTCCCAGGCGGGCCAGCCGGTGCGCAGGGCCCAACCTTCGTTGGTGGCGTGCAGATCCACGTACCACGGGAGGCCGTCGGTCTCAAATTCCAAGCGCCGACGGTTCCCTTGGTGGTGAATTTGGCGCACTTCGCCCCAAGGGAGGGAGGAGGTTTCGTCCACCGCGCTGTCCCGCGAGCTGCGCA
>CAYXHJ010000194.1:0-3988 GCA_964464855.1 uncultured Owenweeksia sp.
CACGCAAACTCCGGGCTTTTTGCTGGTGAACGCCGGCGCAGGTTGGAACTTTGCCAACAAACGGATGTCCTTGGAATTCCGCGTGTTGAACGCCACCAACGCGCTCTATGCACACCATCTGTCGTACGTACGGGCCCTGGGCCTGCACGAACCCGGCAGACAATACCGTTTGCGCCTTACTTTTGCACTCTAATCCCTTGGGCGTCCCCGGACGTCCAAGGCCTTCGGGCAATTAGCTCAGTTGGTTCAGAGCGCCGCCTTGACAGGGCGGAGGTCACTGGTTCGAGCCCAGTATTGCTCACAAAAAAAAGGCGCCGCAAGGCGCCTTTTTGCATTTTTCCTGTAAATCTTCCGCGTCATTCACGCAGTTGGTTAGTCCCACTACCCAACTGAAAATCCTTCGCGAATGGGCCCCTGGCTACAAAATCGTCTCCTCGGCCTCCACCACCAACCGACGGATGGCGTCCACCTGCTTGCGCAACTTGCCCACGTATTTATCCCGCTGGGCTTGGCCGGAGCCGGTGGCCAACGTGGACTTCGTCAGCAGCTCGTCCATCCATTTTTTGGTTTGTTGCGTGAAGTAGGGGTGGGTTGTTTCCAAGAAATTAAAGGAGTTGTAGCTCAGAAACGTTTGATCGCCCGACGGTTTCTCCATGTAGGCAACGTTTTGGCCCACTTGCAAATCCGTGATGTACCACGCAAAGGAACCCCCCACCGGTTGGCCGGTAGCTGGGTTGATTTTCCGACCGCATTCGGACTGCGCCACTAAGTAATCCAGCAATTTGTCCAACTCGTTCAACACCGACAAGGCCTCGTCGGCCTGCGTAAATACGCCCGTTTCCCAGTACAATTGAACTTGTTTGAGCGTGCTCAAATAGCACGTGCTGCTCCACAATTCCGCCGAATTCAGCCCGATGTACGCCTTGGCGATTTCTTCAGCCAATGCGCGCCGTTCGTCGGGAATGAGGAACTGCTGGTACGTGATCGCTTTGAATTCCGGCAAACCCAAGATGGATCGGCCCCAATAATAGGATTTCAATCGGGCCACGTTGGGGAACATGAAAATGTAAAATAGGGGGAAGTCTAAAGCCGCATAGGTCATATGCATTTCCTCCCGACTCTGCTGAAAGGCCAGCATTTGGTGCAAAATGCGCGTCGTGTACTTCTGGTAATCGTCCGCGGAGGCAATCACCGGGCCGGCGTCAAAGTCCACCCGCTGGGCGTCCATGTCCCGCAACGTGTCCAGGGATATGTGGAATTTATTCGCCAATTGGATGGCCTCTTCTAAAGTTAGGGCCGTGTCGCCGCGCATGCGTCGGTACACGGAGTCGGATCCGATGCCCAAAAGGTCGCCGATTTCGTCGACCATATTCAGGTGTGGAGCAATGCGCATTTTAATGCGCTCAAAGAATTGGCGTTGGAGGTCCGGTTGCATGGGTGCAAAATGAGAAATCTATTGGTACAACGAGTTGCGATTTTCCGTAAAAGTAGTTTTTCAAACCGCAATGCGTCGTAATGCAACGTGAAACTAAAACGGCACCTTTGTATTAGAACTTGCCTTCGGGCACAAAAAGCATCCCATGAAAAAAATGGTTCTCCTCGCGTTCGTGGCTCTAACCAGTTACGCCGCCCAAGCCCAAGCCCCCAAAGAATCGGTGGCTATTTTGGATTTTGACACCCGCTCTTATCCCGTTGACGTTCAGCAGGTCCTGCAAAAGGCCACCATCGAAATGATGCGTATCAACGAATACGAGGTGATCGACAAGTACGACATTGAGTACATCGCCAAGCGCGACAACGTGCAACTCAAGGGTTGTTTCTCCAAAATCTGCCTCAAGGACATTGGCGAACGCTTGCAGTGCGACTACATCATCACCGGTTCCTATGATTTGCTCGCGGATAAGGTAGCGTTGACCGTCCGTTTGTTTGAAGTGAAGACCGGCACTTTTGTGAATTCCACCAGCCGAATTTACCTGAACATTCCGGAACAAACCTTGGCCATGATGGAGGTTTCCCTCAACGACCTCTTCAAGCTACCGTCGGACGAGCAATTGGTGCGCAAGTTGACGGTGTCTGAGGACTACGAGAGTGCCTTGAACAATCCAAACGCTGCGGTCATCAATAACAACGGACCGCGCATCGGTTTAACGGCCATTGCGGGTCCCAGCGCCAGCATCTTGACCTTGGAACGCAAATTCGGTGGTTTTGATTACGCCGTCCCCGTGCTCTCTTCGTTTGGTTACCAATTCGAGCAAGTGTTCGTCAATTCCGGCAACTTCCAAGCCTTGGTGGAGTTCATTCCTTTGGTGGCCGGCTTGGAATACGGTCGCATCATTCCCAGTGCATCGGTCTTGATGGGCATGCGCAACTCCCGCACCGGGTGGGAATTTGCCATCGGTCCCAACATCACCACTACCGTCACCGGAACCGGTTACTACAACCAGCCCGACGCTACCCAACCGGGTCATTACGAGAGCTGGATGCTGCGCGGCGTCAATGCCGGTTACAACGCCAACGGCAAAGAAGAAATCACGCGTCTGGATTCGCGCGGCGACGTTTCTTTTGCCACCGGTTTAATCATAGGCGGCGGTAAAACGTTGAAGTCCGGCCGGATGAATTTCCCCATTAACGTGTTTTTTGTAACGCCAGGCCGCGGTGATTCGTGGCGCATAGGGGCTTCGGTAGGTTTCAACATTGTACGTAAAAAGACACCGCGCCCCATGCGTCCTGTTGGTTCGGACTTGCTGCCGGTTGAAAACGGATTTTAAGGAGGGAGCGCACATGCAGGTGACGCCGTTCCTTAAATAGGCCCCGAGAACACCAGACCAACCCCCACTCGGGGATCAACCGCCCAGCAATGGGCGGTTTTTTTATGCCTTTTTGGGCGTTGCTTTGGGCGTGGATTTGGCCGTAGACTTAGGCGAGGTTTTAGGCGTGACTTTGCCCTGTGCCTGTGCGTTTTCGTAGAGGGTGAGGGAAGGCATTTCCCATGCGGCGCGAAGCAATTCCTCGAGCACGGAAGGATCGGCGTCGGACAGCTTTTTGAGGTAGAGGCAGCCCATGCCGGTGGTGTGCTTGCCCAGTCGGGCCAAATAAGAGGAAAAGCGTTCCATGCCGCCGTTGCAGAGGTAGACGGTCAGCGCGGATTTGCGGGCGGCGTAGCCCAGGCGCATCCAGGAACCGGTGCGTCCGCTGGCGTAGGTGTAGTCGTAGGTGCCAAAGCCCACCATGGAGGCACCCCACATGCGGCCCGGTTCGCCGGATACAGCTTCCATGAGCGCATGCAAAGCGCGGGCATCGGCTTGGCGCTGGGCAGGTTCGACGGTGTCTAGGTAGGTGGAGACGGGGACGTCGGTGGGCTGGGTGAGGTTGGTGGCCATGACGGTACGGCTTATCGGTGCTACTGTTTTTCGGGCTGTGCTCGGAGTGCGAGGCGGTTCAATCAAGAATTTTGATTGGAAATCATCCCAGCAGCCACGGTTGCGCCGGATGCTTCGTCTACCAAAATAAAGGCGCCCGTAACGCGGTTCTGCGCATACGCATCAAAGGCCAGGGGTTTGGCCAGGCGAAGCCGAATGCGGCCGAGGTCGTTGGGGCGCAAGGGGGAGTCGCTGGGTGCGTAGGCTAAGGTATGGAGGTCCAATATACCGTCGACGGAGTCGATCAAGCCGCGGACTTCGGCGGTGGCACACCGCACGGCGTACTTGGCGCCGGGCACTTGGGGCGAGCGGTCCAACCAGCACAAGGTGGCTTCCAAACTTTGCGCCACAACGGGCTGGGGAGCGTCGGTATGGACCAGTAGGGAGCCGCGCGCCACGTCCAAATCGTCTTCCAGTTCGATGGAAACGGACTGTCCGCGGTGGGCGCTGGTCAGCGGTTGGTTGCCCAACCAGAGGGCGGATGCACGGGACGTGAGGCCGCCGGGGTAGGCCGTGATGGGGTCGCCCACGGAGACGGAGCCGGAGGCGATGCGGCCGGCGTAGCCGCG
>CAYXHJ010000195.1:0-3928 GCA_964464855.1 uncultured Owenweeksia sp.
CCAGGAAGTAAGAGTCTTCGGCCAGTGTGCGGACGTGTGCCAGACCTTCAGGGCGTGTGGCCCCCACAACAAACATGCGTTGTTCCGTAGGAATCCACTGAGAAACGCGCTCCAAAACGTGGGCATAGAACGGACGACCGTCCGCTGTGCGCTGCTGCTGAAAGTCCTCTGCCCCACCGTTGCTGGTTAGGGCCAAAACAACCGCCCACTTGTCCGGCAGTAAAAAAGGTTCCACACTGTCCCGTCCCATGTACGGAGCCACGGTAATGGCGTCAAACCCCATTTCCCGCAAAATACCGTTGGCGTATTGCGCCGCAGTATTGCCAATGTCTCCGCGCTTGGCGTCGGCAATGGTTAAATGGCCTGGGTGGTTCGTTCGCAAATAATCAATGGTGGCCTCCAAAGCCTTCCAGCCCGCCACACCGTACGCTTCGTAAAACGCAAAATTTGGCTTGTAAGCAACCGCAAAATCAGCAGTGGCGTCGATGATGGCCTTGTTAAAATCAACAAGCGAAGCCGGTTTTGCCGCCAAGTTGTTCGGCAGCTTTGAAACATCTGAGTCCAAGCCCACACAGAGGACGGACTGACGAGACTCTATGGCGTAGACCAAATCGTGGTAGTTCATCGGCTTCTTATTCGGTTCCTTCTTTCAGGCGTTCTGCATTTTCTGCCACCTGGAGTTCTTCAATAAACTTGTGAATTTGACCGTTCATCACTTCCGGTAAATTGTATACAGTAAATCCGATCCGATGGTCCGTAACCCGCCCCTGGGGGTAGTTGTAGGTTCTGATTTTGGCGCTCCGGTCGCCCGTGCTCACCAAGGATTTACGGTGCTCGGAAATGGCTTTGTCTCGCTCCGCACGGGCAGCATCCCAGATACGGGCGCGCAAAACTTTCAAGGCTTGGTCGTAGTTCTGGTGCTGCGAGCGGCCGTCTTGGCATTCAACCACCGTATTCGTTGGCAAGTGCGTCAAGCGCACACCGGATTCGGTTTTGTTGACGTGTTGCCCACCTGCGCCGCTTGAGCGAAAAGTATCCTTTCGGATGTCCGAGTCGTTGATTTGAACGTCCAATTCGTCGGCCTCCGGCAATACGGCTACGGTTGCGGCCGACGTGTGTACCCTACCTTGGCTTTCTGTTGCCGGAACCCGTTGCACGCGGTGCACACCCGACTCGTACTTCAAGGTACCGTAGACCTCTTCGCCGGTCACCTCCACACTTATTTCTTTGTACCCTCCAAGAGTGCCTTCTGTAGCCGACAACACGGTGTATTTCCACCCTTTCTCATCCAAAAAGCGAGCGTACATGCGGTAGAGATCTGCCGCAAACAAACCGGCTTCATCGCCACCCGTCCCGGCTCGAATTTCCAAAACAGCATTCTTCGCGTCTTCGGGGTCCTTCGGAACCAAAAGTTGCTTAATCTCCGACTCCAAAACCTCCAGTTCCGGAAGAACTCGATCCAACTCTTCCTTGGCCATGGATTTAAGCTCCGGGTCTTTTTCAAGCAACAACAATTCACGTGCTTCGGACTCGTTTTCCAGTAAACGCAAGTACTTGGTCCTCGCCTCGACAACCGGCAGCAAAGTCTTGTATTCTCGGTTGAGCCGGATGGCGCGCGGTGGATCTGCAGAAACCTCCGGCTGCATCAACAAATCGTTGACTTCGTCAAACCGTTGAGCCAACGCGTTCAGTTTATCGACAAAACTCATCCGCCGTAGCTAAAATTCCCATAGGGGGTGCGCAATTCCAGAGAAGCTTTTGCTCCTTGAGGTGCCTCCTCTACCCGACCCACGATCTGGGCCGCAATCCCAAATTTTTGTGCTGCAGCAATGGCTGCTGGCGCATCCTCAGGTGCCAGGTAGATCTCCATGCGGTGTCCCATGTTGAACACCTGATACATTTCATTCCAGGGTGTTCCCGACTCTTTTTGAATGGTCTCAAACAGCACCGGAACCGGAAACAATTGATCTTTTACAACGTGAACGCCTTCTACAAAATGCAGCACTTTGGTTTGACCTCCGCCGGAACAATGGACCATACCGTGAATGGCCGCCCGATGCGTCGACAACAGATCTTTAACCACAGGGGCGTACGTACGGGTAGGACTGAGTACCAAGTGCCCCGCATCCAAGGGCGAGCCGGGGACGGAATCCGTCAGTCCGTACGATCCGGTATAGACCAACGAAGCATCCACTTCCGGGGCAAAACTCTCCGGATAGCGCACGGCCAAGTCCTTCTTAAAAACGTCGTGACGAGCGGAAGTCAATCCGTTGGAACCCATGCCGCCGTTGTAGAAATCCTCGTACGTTGCCTGACCGTCGGAAGCCCAACCCACGATCACATCACCGGGGCGTATTCGGGAGTTGTCTACGACCTCGTCCCGACGCATTCGCGCAACCACAGTGGAGTCCACTACCACCGTGCGAACCAAATCTCCTAAATCTGCGGTTTCCCCGCCCGTAGAACGAATATCAATGCCCAAACCGCGCAGTTCTTCCAATAAAGATTCCGTGCCGCCAATCAAGGCGGAAATGACCTCTCCGGGTATGCGTGCCTTGTTGCGGCCAATGGTACTGCTCACCAAAATGGGACCTAAAGCACCAACGCACAAAAGATCATCCAAATTCATGACCAAAGCATCCTGTGCAATGCCCTTCCAAACCGACAAATCACCAGTCTCTTTCCAAACCAAATACGCCAAAGCGCTTTTGGTCCCGGCTCCGTCGGCGTGCATCACCAAGCAATGCTCTTCAGAACCCGTCAAATCATCCGGGACTATTTTACAGAAGGCCTTGGGAAACAAACCTTTGTCCAAATGCGCTATGGCGCGGTGGACTTCTTCTTTGCCGGAAGACACTCCCCGGCCGGCGTAACGCGCACTTTGCTCCATGGGCGCAAAGGTACGGCTTGTCCCTTACTTCACGCGGATGTACATGCCGGGCAAAAGGTCATCGTCGATATCTGGATTCAGAGCCTTGAGCTCTTTTTCCTTCATCTCCAAAGCCTTGGCAATGGAACCCCACGTTTCTTCGTACTGAACCAGTCGGTTGGATGCGTCAAATTCGGAATAATCGCCGCCCAAAGTAACCTTGAGTTTCATGCCCGGGAAAACGCGAACGCCGCGCAATCCCCCGTTCAATTTCTTCAAGTCCGTGATGGACAAGGACGTGTTGCGGCAAATCGTGGTAAAGTTGTCTTTGTCCCCTACCGTGTAGAATTCTCCTTTGGGGGCCACTTTTACCTTCTTTGCCTCTTCGGCCGCCAAAGCCGCCGCGTCCATTTCTTGCGCCGGATCGTACGGTGGGGCGTAGTCGTCCCGCACTACTTTGAAGTCTGTACGACGGTTGATTTGGTGAGCCACCTCTTGCTTCGCCGTTGGCAAAGTTTTGATAAAGCGCTCGCTGAGTGCGGTTCCTGCCACAAAATCGGCAGCACCGTAGCCTTTATATCCTTCTGGGATGGTAAACGGCTCCTTCTCTCCCATGCCCACGGCACCCAATCGATCTGCCTTAATTCCCTTGGAAATGAGGTAATCCACACAAGACTGAGCCCGATTTTGGGAGAGAACTTGGTTCTTTTCGTCCGTATCGCGGAAGTCCGTGTGCGAACGCAACTCAATGGCGATGTTTGGATTGGCCAACAAAATCTTGTACACAGAATCCAAAGCAGCTTTGGATTCCGGACGCAATTCCCACTTTGCCAAGTCAAAGAATACATTCGGCAGGACAATGGGTACCTCAATGGGATCCATTTTGCCCACAAAGTTCATCGTGTGCAGATAGGTATTCTTGTCGTCCTGGTAAGCGTACTTATCCAAGGACAAGGCTACCGTATTCGTGGTACCGGTGGCATTCAAGAACTTCTTCTTCTCCAGGGAAAACGTGTAGGTCACATCGCCACTCAGCTTGTCGGACTCGTACTCAAACGT
>CAYXHJ010000196.1:0-3899 GCA_964464855.1 uncultured Owenweeksia sp.
AACACGTTGTCTTAAAAAAGGGACGTACCAATCGTCGGTACAAATGAATGAGGGCCAAGAGCAAGTACTTCATTGCTCATCTCAAAACAACCTCCTCGCCCCTACGTACCGTCGTTTGTAGTAGGGCATGGCCAGGAAGTTTTGGACGCAGACGCCGGGGCTGGTGCCGGAATGGAGCATGTAGACGGCGCCGGGTTCAATGCCCACCACCAAACCTACGTGGCCGATTCCACGGCCGCCGCGGCCGCTGAACAAAACGAAATCCCCAACTTCCCATTGGCCGTAGGGAACGGGGGAACCGCGGTGGGCGTAGTCGCGGCTGCTGGACGGCATCAGAATGCCGTGTTGCCCAAACATGTAGTACATCAGGCCGGAACAGTCGAACCCGTTGGGGCCCTTGCTGCCGGAACGGTAGGGCCGACCAATCAGCGTTTTGCCAAAGGCGATGACTTCGTCCAAATCCACCGACTGCGGAATTTGGACCAGAAAGGCAGCAGAATCCGACGGTCCAACGACGGAGTCCGCGGCTGCGCCAAACAAAGCACGCAGGGCAGCGGCGTCGGGCAGAGGAAGGGCAGATGGTGCCACGGTATCTGCGGTTGAGGTCTGAGCACTTAGGGGAGCGAACCAAAGGGCTGCACACAGCGCGGCAAGCGTCCGGAACGAAAAAATCCCCTGTTGAGCCCGGGATAACGCGGAGGACAACAGGGGATAAAGGATCATGGGGAGAAATGATTTGAGCGGTACTTGGGCAGCGCTTAGTGCTGCACCACCAAGCGGCCACGGGCCGCGCCCAGGCGAACCAGGTAGGTGCCGTTGGACCAATCGGCTACGTTCAAGAAGTGCGCGGTGCTGCCGGCTTCCACGTTAGCACGGTACGTGCTGCGGCCTTGCAGGTCCACTACTTCAAGCCATTGGGCTTCTGTGGTGGCGGGGAAGGTAAAGCGCGTGTACGCTTGTGCGGGGTTTGGACCAACGGCCACTTCCGGTGCGGTGTTTTCTTCCTGGCTCACAAAGCTCTGGGTGAAGGTAGCGCTTGCGGTGCGCGTGCGGTCTCCGCTGTCGCCGCCATTGCCGTTGGCAAAGAGCATGGAGACATAGACGGTAGCTGAGCCGCTGGTGTTGCCGGAATTCCACGTGAAATTCCAAGACTTGGTGCCGTTGGCGGTGGAAATACTGCTGGACTGGTGCGTGATGAAGTCGCTAATTTTTTGCGTACCGGTTTGGGGTTGAACAGCACCTACGTGAACGCCGTTGGCCTCAACCGACGCACAGAATCCCATGCGCGGGGTAGACGTTCCGTTGGCGTTGCCGGTAACGGTGATGGTGTAGTTGGTGTTTGGCTTAAAACCGTCGGACGGAATGTTGGACGTGATGACAATGGACTCCGCACCGTTGCTCACCGGATTGTGGCAGCTCGTGCAGGTCTGGTTGTTCGACGCCGGTGAACCGCTGCGGTTGATGGGCGCGCCAGAAGGGTAGGAGATCAGGGTCAGGGCCGGCACCAACAAGAGACCGGTCATCAAGAAGGTAGATTTCACGTTCATGGCGCCAAAAGTACGGCTATCTTTGGGCATGCGCACGATGAAATGGGTTATTTTTTGGGCCGTTTGCGCGGTGTGGACGGCCGGTCACGCAGTGGGTCAAACAAGGTCTACTGCGCCGAAGAAAACGTCTGGGGCGCCGGCGAAGGGCGTGAAGGCAGTGACTTCGCCACCCAAGGCCGGATTGCTCGGCCCGATAACGGCCAGTGGTCCCGCTTTCCAGGTTACCGCACCTTTGGCCCCGCCCCAGCCCAACTTGTTCATTGGCACGGGCGGCCACGGCCACACCCACCCCAGCGCCCAGCGCCCGTTTGGCATGGTGCAGTTGGGCCCGGACACCCGCTTGGAAGGGTGGGACGGCTGCAGCGGCTACCACCACACGGACACGGCTTTGTACGGTTTTTCCCACACGCATTTGAGCGGAACCGGCGTTAGCGACTACGGCGATTTGTTGGTGGTGCCCCAGTCCGGTGCTTTGGACCTGCGCTACCAACCCCTGCCTTTTCAACACGCTTCAGCGGGAGATCCCTTGGCGGAAATCGCCGTTCCGGGGTATTATTCGGTGGGACTTCCCGGCGGGTTGCGTGCGGAATTGACTTCAACGGAGCGCGTTGGACGCCATCGGTATTGGGCGGATCCCAATCGCCCGTTTCGGGTATTGATCCGCATGAACCACCGGGACAAGGCGTACGATTTTGCGGTTCGTCCGTTGGCCGGCGCGGCGGCAGCATCCGGTGCACCAGCAAGCGGAGTCTCTGCGGGCGCGGCTTCCAGCGCCAACGGCACGGCCTCCACCAGCGCGGCCCCCAACGCCGCCGGCGTTTTTCGTGCGGAGGGCCATCGGTTTTCGCGGGCCTGGGCCACGCGCCAAAAGCTGTTTTTTGCGTTGAATGCGTCGGTGCCTTTTGTGCTGAAAGAGCCCGAATCCGGCCTGTTTGTGCTGGAATTTGCGGCCGGAAGTTGGAGCAAGACGGGGCACATAGATCTGGATGTGGCGCTGTCCTCCACGGACACCGAGGGCGCATGGCGCAATTGGACGGCCGAAACCCGGCGCGAGCCCACGTTTGACGACACCCGCCAGGCGGCAGCCTTGGATTGGGAGCGCGAATTGGGAAAAATTGAGGTGCAGGGACCGTCGGACCAAGTGGTGGTGTTCCGAACGGCGCTCTACCACGCTTTCTCCGTTCCAAATCTATGGAGCGACGTGGACGGCCGGTACCGCGGAATGGACGACGCGGTGCACCAAGACACGCTGCACCAGCGCTACACGGTATTCAGCCTGTGGGACACCTACCGCACGGCGCATCCGCTGTACGCTTTGACGCAGCCCGAGCGCACAAATGATTTTGTGGCGACGATCCTGGACCACTACGCGTTGAGCGGACGCCTTCCGGTGTGGGAATTGGCGGCGAACGAAACGAACTGCATGATTGGGTACCACGCGGTTTCCGTGCTGGCGGATGCCTATGCCAAGGGCTACCCGGTTCCGCTGGAGGCCGCCCTGCGCGCGGCAGACTCCACGGCCAAGGCCGCTGTTTTTGGCCTCCCCACCTACCGCAAACAGGGCTACCTGAGCGTGGAAGACGCGCCGGAATCCGTGTCCAAAACCCTGGAGTACGCCTACGACGACTGGTGCATTGCTCGTTTGGCGGAAGCTGCCGGACGCCCGGATTTGCGTGCGGAATACGACCGTCGGGCCACCGGATACCGCTCCGTATTGGACCCCGAAACCGGACTGGTGCGGCCGCGCACCAACGGCGGCTGGTTGACCCCCTTTGAGCCGCGCGAGGTCAACAACCACTTCACCGAAGCCAACGCCTGGCAGTACTCTTTCGCCCCGGTGCACGATTTAGCCGGATGGACCGCCCTGCTGGGCAACGGGGACCGTCGGGCCGGGTTGAACCGGTTGGAAACGCTGCTCGACGGCCTCTTTTCAGCGCCGTCGGCCACCGTGGGACGCGAACAAGCAGACATCACCGGTTTGGTGGGGCAGTACGCCCACGGCAACGAGCCCAGCCACCACATCGCCTACCTCTACAACGCTACGCCCAATCCCTGGAAGGGCCAGCGCGTGGTGCGTCACGTACTGGACAGCTTGTACCGCAATGCCCCGGACGGGTTGAGCGGCAACGAGGACTGCGGCCAAATGTCTGCGTGGTACGTCATGGCCAGTTTGGGCCTCTACCCGCTGGTTCCGGGCGAATCCCGCTACGCCACGGGCGCACTGTACTGGGATCGGGCGGTGCTCCATTTGCCGGATGCATTGCCGGGTGTGGTGCCCGACGGTCTCCCGAAGAAGGGCGGCTCTGGCGCTTCCGGTGCGCGCGCCGAAGGCGCGCGGACCGGAGGTGCCTC
>CAYXHJ010000197.1:0-3838 GCA_964464855.1 uncultured Owenweeksia sp.
GTCCGCCAGTTGGATGGGGGCACCTACCCAAGGGCGCGTAACGTCCACCCACTGGTAGGCGTTGTATTGGTATTCGGTGCCCAAGCTGACTTTGTGCACGTTCCCGTCTGGCTTGTACGTGGCTTTTGCGCGCGCGGTCCATTCTTCTGCGTAGTGGTCGTGCCACACGGGAGAGATGCCGTTGTTGTTGACCAATCCGTCGCCCGGACGAACGTACAAAATGCCCGACGGATCGTTGGGATTGAACACGCTCACAGGACCCGTCACAATGTTGTCTTCGTCCAGAATTTCGTCAACCGTTGGGGCGCGGAAGGGTCTGCCGTTGGCGTCCGCCCGCAGGTTGGTGAACAAGCGTCCCACGCTCGCGTTGAGGCCCCAGTGCACGTTGATCAAGTGATTGAGGTTGAGCGCCGTCAGGTTGGAATGGTGGGTATAGGTGGTGGCGTTGTCCAGGTTGTTGCTCCGGTTGTACTGGTAACCCGGAGCCAAGATGGCGTCAAAACCCACAATCTGAAGCGTTCGGGTGTTCTGGTTGATGTTCAGCGAATGCTGGTTGGTCAACGTCAATTTGGTACCGGACTTGATCTTCCAGGCCATTTTGGCGGTGTGCGTCCAGGCGTTGCTTTGGCGCGGCGCCCAGCGTTCCATGTTGGACGGAAACAAGCTGGATTTCAGCTGGTTGGCCACATTTGGGAAGTAGTCATCGCTCAGGTTGAGGGTGGCGTCGTTGTACAGCGTCAGTTTTTTCTTCGTGCCCGGAACGGGGAATCCTACCGATACTTCCGCGATGTCCGTGTAGAAGCTGGAGGCCCATTGCGGGTTGCGCAGGTAATCCCGGGTTAGACCACCGGATACTTCCAAGCGGTCTGAGGCTTCGCGTATTTTGGTGTTGATGACGCCCGACGAGCCGCCTCCAAACTCCGCTCCTGCACCACCGGTCAATACAGAAACGCTTTGGATGGAGGAGGAAGAAACCTTGACACCAAATCCAGTACCGGCCAAGGGGTCCGACGCAGAAATGCCGTCTACCAGGTATTCGGTTTCGTAGATGCGCGCACCGCGAATTTGCAGGCCGTCGGTGGTTTTGATGACCCCCGCTTGGAGCGCCACCACATCTTCCACGTTGCGCACGTTCATTTGCTGAATTTCCTCGCGTTTGAGGTTGACTTCCGACGCCGCTTTTTCCAAGTCTACTTGGGCTTTTTGGCCGGTAACCGTCACCGTTTGCAGCGCTTCTGCCTTGGAGGAGAGACGGGCATCGTGGGTGGTGGTTTGACCTACTTTCACCGTGATTCCGTTGTGGACGGCCGTACCGTACCCCATCATTTGGTACTTAACGCTGTAGTCTCCTGCCGGTACACGGGCCAAAACATACTGACCTTTTCCGTCCGTAACTGCTGCGAAATAGGTCCCCACAACCGTCACGGCCACGCCGGGCAGTGTTTCTCCGGTTTCTTTGTCCAGCACGGTGCCCCGCAAAACACCGGTTTTGCTGGTGGATTGGCTCCATGCGGCGGAAGGGGCCAGCACCAACACCACCGCGAAGAGCGCAGCGATCCAGCCCAACAGAATCCCCGCAGTAGGGCGATTGGAGGCAGGCAATGCCGTCAAATTACCAGTTGAAGTCATTGACCAATATGCTTTGCAGCAGGCTGGGTAAGGCACCCGGCACGCCGTTGAGTTTGAATAGTTCTACCGAAAAGAAGACCTGCTGAACTTTGGTGGGTTGTCCCGCTGCAAACCGTCGAACCCCCACGGTGTTGCTGCCGGCCCAGCCGTTCAATTTGGTCAGTTGAGCGCGGTAAAAGGCTTGTGCATCTGCAGCGGGCACCAACGGAGTGAGTCCAATTAAAATGCTCTCCGGTTTCAACGAGGGATAGCCGGGTGCCAAAGGCACCAGGGCGCTGTCTTGAACCAGGCGCACTTGTCCTACGGAAGTTACCATCCCGTCGATGGGGTAGGTGCCGATGTACGGGGTGAGGTCTAACGTTGAATTGAAGGAGGTGGTTACCAGTAACTTGCCACCGTTTTGGGTGTAGCGCTGAAGGGCGGGCCCCATGAGTCCCAGCAAGGTGCCGGTCTGGCCGGTGGACGGATCCAAAACGGGAGTGGGGCCGCTGAACACAAATAACTTGTCGTATTGCTGGGCAATCCAACGAAAGGTGGGATTCCAGTACGCGGGCAGGTTTGCCGCCGTGTTGAGGTCCCAAAAATCGATGTCCAAGGAAGTGCCGGCAAGCGCAGCCAAATAGGTATTGGCGGTGGTGGACGGCGATCCACTGATCACCAAAAGGTCACCTGTGGGGCGTTTGAAGACCACCGGCAGGGCGGTATCTGCTGCACTCCAACGGTTCGCTACGTCTTTCACTCGGAGGTACAGCGTATTGGGTTCGTCCACCTCCAAACCGTCGAATACGGTGGATTCCAGTGTGTTGTTGTTGCCGTAGACCACGCGGGCGGTAGCGTTGCTGCCGGTTCCGGGATCCAATACAAAGGTCAGCAGCGGTTGATTCACCGGAATGGGGTACCAAGACCCGTTGTTGAAGCGCGCTTCGGCGTAGACCACGGTGGCGTCCCCATCTGGATCCGACCCTCTCCATTTGTAGGTGGCCACTCCCAAGGTGTTTCCGATTGTTTGCCCTTCCGGGTCTATTTCCGCTACCGGTTGGGCATTTTTTAAAGGCAAACGCAATCGTGCCGGAGTGGGGTCCACAGCGCCGTCGTCGTCGATGGCGCGCACCCGGAGCACAACGTCTGCGGTATCTTGACCGGCCGGGATGGCCAGGGTAAAGGAGCTGTCTTGGCGCACGGTGGACTTCCAGTTTTCACCGTCCAGCGAAACTTCGTAGCGTGCCACGTATCCGTCTTGGTCGGTTCCGTACCAGCTCATCCGCACCACTGAGTTGAGGCGGTTTTCGCCCTGCAACGCAATGGTGTCCAGTGCAAGGTGCGTTTCTGGGGCTCGGTTGTCCACCGGGGTTCCGGTTTCGCAGGCGGTAGTTGCTACCACCGCAATGCCCAGAATTCCAGCGGCGGCGCGGGCCGACGCGGGAGCGTCCCGCAACGCCCGCAGGGCGTTGCGGGACGCCTCATTTCCGAGGCGCATCATCCCGTTCAAAATGGTCACAAACAGCATGCAATTAGCGTTGGAGAACCACTTTTCCTACCGCCGAACGACCGTTTTGGCTCAAACGAACGAAATACGTGCCCGGTGCCAAATGACCCACATCCAAGCGGTTGGTGCCGGAAGGCAATTCAGCCTGCAGGACCGTACGACCAAAGGCGTCGGTCACAACCGCTTGCGCAGCTCCGTCGGACAAACCGTCAAACCACAAGGTTGAGCGGGCCGGATTCGGACGGACAGAAACACCGTGCAACGGTGCGGATTCGTTTAAGCCAATGAGCGGCGATTTCTGCAGGTTGGTGCTGTCCAAAGCAATGTTAATGCCGATGAAATCGTCGTTGTTGCGCGGCAATACCCGGAAGTTGCTGAAACCGAAGAAAACAATGCCTTCCAGGGCGTCCATGTTCATGGTGTCGCTCACCACAATGGGGTTCACTTCCATGAATCCGTCGATGGTGTCGTAGGCCAGGCTGGTTACGGGTTGTACCCACAGCGAACTGCAGGCGGTGCCGGACTGTCGGCCTGCCAAAACGTAGGTGCTGCGCGCTTTAGATGCTCCTGGGATGGCGCTCACGGCATAATCACCAAAACCCAAGTTGGTTTGCGAAATATGCAATTTCCCGTTGGCGGGATCCTGCAAACGCACGTAACATCCTTCCCACTTTTCCCAACCGTAGTTCAGCTTGCTGATGGAGTCCGTCGGGTCCACAACCG
>CAYXHJ010000198.1:0-3830 GCA_964464855.1 uncultured Owenweeksia sp.
GCCAATGCTTGCTCGCCGTTGTCCGGCTGCGAGATGATCAACTCTTCCGTATTCACGCCCAACTTCTCCGCGTAGGCGCGGTCAAATGCATGTTCGGCGTCGATGAAGGCGGCAATTCCGCCCAACTTTTGCACCTCCGCAATGGCGTGCAAGGTCAGGGTAGTCTTACCGGAAGATTCCGGACCGTAAATTTCAATCACGCGACCGCGCGGATACCCGCCTATTCCCAAAGCAATATCAACACCCAAGGAACCGGATGGAATGACTTCAACTTCCTCGACGGCAGCGTCGCCCATGCGCATGACGGCCCCTTTCCCGTAGGTCTTGTCCAATTTTTCCATGGTCAGCTTGAGGGCTTTCAGTTTGGCTTCTTTGTCGTTGCTCATGGCACTGCAGATTTAAGGATATAAAAAAAGTCACGTCGGGAATTCGCCCCCGACGTGAACAAAAATAGGGCAAGGTTTTGGCCCTACCCAACGATAAACACTTAACTACGGCTGTCGGCCAAAATTTGTTGGGCAGCAGCCTTGGTATCCACGTCCGTGATGACGCGCTCCACCGTTCCAGAACCGTCGATTACGAAGGTAACTCGGTGAATTCCATCGTATTCACGGCCCATGAATTTCTTACGTCCCCAGACGCCGTACGCAGTCACAACACTTTTATCGCCGTCGGACAAAAGCGGAAAAGGCAGGTTGTATTTGGCGATGAATTTCTGGTGGGCCTTGGGTGAATCCACGGAAACGCCCAAGATGGCAAAACCAGCATCCAAGAGCTCCTGGTAGGAATCACGGAAGCTGCAGGCCTCTGCGGTGCAGCCGGGGGTGTCGTCCTTGGGGTAGAAGTACAAAACGAGTTTTTTGCCGGCGAAATCGGACAGGGCAATTGGGTCCTCGTTCTGGTCGATGGATTGAAAAGCAGGGGCAGCATCGCCCGGTTTTAAATGGGTCATGGCGTGTTAATTGGAGGGGTCCGTTTGTTCGTTCCCATCAAAGGAACAAAGAAACAGTGCTTGCGGTTCGCATCTACCTTTGTCTTATGAAAAAATCCGACGCGGTCCGGTACATCCAAGACGAACTTGAACGTTTGTACCCGGAGACGCCCATACCATTGGACCATACCGACGCCTTCACGCTGCTGGTGGCGGTGGTGCTCTCCGCGCAGTGCACGGACGCCCGCGTCAACACCGTAACGCCCGCACTCTTTGCGCGCGCCTCCACCCCCGCCCAAATGGCGCAACTTTCGGTGGAGGAAATCGCAGATTTAATTCGATCGGTGGGCCTCACGCCCATGAAGTCCAAGGGCCTGAAAGGCTTGTCGGAAATCATTGTGCGGGAACACGGTGGCGAAGTGCCCGCCTCCTTTGAGGCACTCGAAGCCCTACCCGCCGTTGGACACAAAACTGCCTCCGTAGTTATGAGCCAAGCCTTTGGGGTGCCCGCCTTTCCCGTAGACACCCACATCCACCGCCTGCTCACCCGATGGAAATTGACCAACGGAAAAAGCGTGGAACAAACCGAACGTGACGCCAAGCGCCTTTTTCCCGAAGACCGATGGAATAAACTTCACCTTCAAATCATTTTTTACGGACGTGAATATTCCCCGGCTCGCGGTTGGAGTGCCGAGCGCGACTTCATTACGCGCAACGTAAACCCTAAATACACCGGGAAGTAATTATTAAGGATCCAACTCAAGCGAATCCGCTCGCCTCACCTACCGTTGGCTGATTGCAAAAAAAAGAGCCGCCTCTTCCGAGGCGGCTCCTTTCGTTTTAGAAAGGCACTCCTTATTGGATGGCTACTTTCAAAGTCTTCACTTGCGCACCGTTCTGTACGTTCAGAGTGTACATGCCGGCAGCCAAGTCACCAACGTATACGGGCACGGAAGTACCGGCTTCAGCAACTACGTTGCGGGCCTTAACCACTTTACCGGTAACGTCGATCAAAGTCAATTCAAATTGAC
Source organism: uncultured Owenweeksia sp. (assembly GCA_964464855.1). Classification (GTDB taxonomy): domain Bacteria; phylum Bacteroidota; class Bacteroidia; order Flavobacteriales; family Schleiferiaceae; genus CAMDTE01. The sequence continues at coordinate 1,963 of CAYXHJ010000198.1, forward strand.
CGTCAGCATCGCCGAAGGCGACGTTCATGAACTCGTTCGCAGGTACAGGAGCAACCGTGATGGAAGCCATGGCTTCTTCGGTCAAACCAATGCCCATGCACGCTACTGGGTTCGCTGATTCGCAAGTCTTGGAGCGAATCCAAGGGTTTTCAAACGAACGACCGCTGCTGTAACCCGTAAACCAACGGTTGTAGGCAGTACCGTTCACCGTGGTCAAGTACATCATGGCAGAACCGGAAGCGTTTTCAAAGCTGTCGTCGTTGCGCATGCGGATCACTTCAGCACCGTTGTTGGAGTACATGGTGAATACAAAGTAGTACGCACCTTGGGGCAACAACATGGGGTATCCTGTGGTGGGGTCGGTCAAATCAAAGTAGATCGTGCCCGCAGCCGTATCGGCAGCCGTGATGGTGTGCTGAACGTAGGCCAAGATGGCGTTCTGGTCGAAACCGGTGGTGAAACCGTCAAACGCAGAAGAGTCAAAAACAGACATTTCAACAATACCGCCGGCGGTGGTCAAGGAAGAGATGCCGACGTTTACGCCGAACAAGCGCTCTGCGTTCACAAAGTCATGACGAGCTGCAAAGGCAGAACCGTCCAAACCGATGTTTGGAGTACCGATGGAGTTGGAGAAACGTGAGAAGTCCAAAGAGTTGAAGTCGTTGGTCACCGTTACTGCCATGGTGTCCGGGAATACCGCAACCGTAGAGTCTGTAACAACGCTGATTGCAACACCGTACGTTCCTACCGCAGCAGGAGTCCAAGCGGTGGCCAAGGTGTTCAAATCGTTGTAGTCAGCGGTATCGCCTGAAGCCAAGGTAGCCTTTACAGGACCGTTCAAGGTCTGTACAACAGCACCCGTGCTGTTCAAGATTTTCACTTGCAACTTCACGTTGGTTTGGTTCGCAGAACCGGTGTTGACCACGTTACCGTCGAACGTGATGGAGCGGTTTTGCTTCAAAGACATATTGCCCAACTTGGAAGATCCATTAGCAGGACCGTAGATGATGTCCACTTTAGGAGCACCGTTGGCGTTCACAATGTACTCCAAGCGGTGTTTTGGCGTCTCAATGATTTTTACGTCGTCGATTTGCCAGAAGTAGTAGTCCCCGTCAAAACGGAAACGGAACTTCACGTTGGATTGGCCGGCTACGGCAGAAGGAATGGGTACCGCAGCAACGTCGGTGCGCGTAGTTGCAGAGTTAACCGCAATGCCGGCGTTCAACATCACGGTGTACGGCCAAGTGGTGCCGCCGTCCGTTGAAAAGTCAACATAAGTAGCAGGAACACCTTGACCGGTAGGACCCGCAAAGCGGCGGTAGTATTGGTTAAAAACCAAATCTACTTCGGTGTAACCCGTCAAGTTCACAACTCCAGACGTCAGATTCGCTACGTGTGGAGATGCAGCAATACCGTTGCCAAAGTTTCCGGCGATGCCCGCATTGTCCAAAAAGTCGGAATCAAACAACACAAAACCGTTGGCTGCCGTAGGGCTCTGAATGGCCAACTGACCGGTGGCAGCAGAACCTGCATAGCCACCGCGTGAACCGGTAACAACGCCTGGGGTTGTGGTGGTACCGCGGTACTCCCACTTCGCGTCAGCATCAGCAACGCCATTCGCCAAACCTCCTGTGTTGTTCCAAGAGGCGGGAATGCCGTTGGCAAAATCCTCGGAGTAAATCACGGTTTCCGTGCCCGTGTAGCGGGCCGTTACGGACGAGCGCACGGGACGCTGCTCGTTGTTGTCGGCTGTGCGTTGAGCTTCAACGCGAGCCTTCGGGGACTGGGCCATGGCTACCAATCCCGTTGCCATCAAGGCAAAAAAGTAGGTTTTTTTCATAGTATGGGCTTTAAAGCTTTTACGCAAG
>CAYXHJ010000199.1:0-3829 GCA_964464855.1 uncultured Owenweeksia sp.
GTAGCGGGCTCTACAGACGTACTCCAGTCCATGCCGTTGAATTTGACGGGTGCTGCTCAACCTCGCTTGGTGTTTGAATACGCCTACCGCCAGAAGCTGAGTTCGAATACAGATTCCCTTTTTGTGCTTGTTTCTACGGATTGTGGATCTACGTGGACCCGTATTAAGGCATTTGGGGAGAACGGCTCAGGATCGTTTGCAACAGGCACAGCTACTTCTACATCCTTTGTGCCCAATGCTACAAGCGATTGGAGGCGCGATTCGGTTTCCTTGGCTGGACTGTCTGCAACCACGGGCATTCGCGTAGCTTTTGTAGGACGATTTGGTGGCGGCAACAACCTCTACATCGACAACATCAACCTTAAATCTGCCCCGGTTTCTCCAGTGGCGGCATTGTATGCTCACCCGGCATCTTGTGTGGGTAGAGCCGTTACGTACTACAGTACATCGTCTGGCCAGCCGACGTCGTACTTATGGACATTCCCTGGAGGCACGCCGTCTACGAGTACTGCATCACAGCCTACTGTGGTTTACACTTCGCCGGGATCCTATGCGGCCTCGTTGCAGGTAACATCGGCGGGAGGAACGAGTACGATCTCTGTTCCGTCAGTAGTGTCGGTTTCGCCAGCAGTCAATCCGACGGTTACCATTACCGCATCGAGCACAACCGTTTGCAAAAATGCTCCGGTAACGTTTACGGCCAACGCTACAGGTTCGGGATCCGCCCCCTTGTTTTACTGGACGGTTAACGGTCAGCCACGCGGCAATTCCGGCAACACCTTCACCATCAATACGCTCAATACAGGAGACACCGTGCGTGTTGCACTTCGTTCCTCCGAGGCGTGCGCACCTTCGGGTACCGTAAATTCCGTGCCGGTGGTGGTCACGGTTTTGGCTTTGCCTACCGTAACGTTCGGACCGTACCCGTCGGTTTGCCAGGGCGGTCAGCCGTTCCAATTGATGGGCAATCCGGCAGGTGGATCCTTCTCGGGATCGGGTGTTTCCGGCAGTATGTTTTACCCGGCGAATGTTGGTCCAGGCAATTTTGTAGCCTCGTACACCTATACCAACGCACAAGGTTGCACCAATACCGATACGGCCATCGTACGGGTAGTTGCCCGACCCACGGTGCTGTTCTCCTTCACGAGTAAGGAATTTTGCATTTCGGACCCGTCGATGCCTTTGAACATGGGTTACCCAACAGGTGGCACATATAAAATTGGCGGTCAGACGGTTACCCAAGTCAACCCCGCTAGCCTGGGATTGGGCACCCACGTGGTGACCTACCAGTACTCAAACGCATTGTGTTCCGTTTCCAAGTCCGATACGGTATTTGTTAAGGCAGCCCCTACCAAACCTTGGGTGTTTGATTATGGCGATTCGCTGTTTTGCACCGCGACGGGCGTGAAGTACCAGTGGCTGGACAGTGCCGGAGTGGCCATACCGGGCGCCAATTCAGCCATTTTCAAAGCCCAGGTTCCGGGCTACTACCGCGTTCGGGTTTCTGTTGGGGGTTGCTCCGCGGAGTCCAACTCGTTCCAGGTAGTTTCCACTCCGGAGACCGAATGGGCGTTACGCCGCTTGTGGGTTGTTCCTACCGTAACCACGGGCCCCGTGTCGGTCCAGTTTGCAACCCAGGCGTCTGCGGTTTATTCTTTGGAAGTATTGTCGTCCGACGGTTCTCTATTGTTGAAGCGTTCGGGCACCGGTACTGGAAATGCGCAGAAAGAGTCTTTGGATTTGAGTGGTTGGGCACCCGGTGTCTACTTCGTTCGCTGGACGGATGCCGGAACTGCGCAAACGCAGCGGGTGGTGCTTCAGCAGCCATAATGGAACGGATGGGGAACCGAGCTGTGCGCAAAAGAGAGAGGCGCCGCGTTTTCGCGGCGCCTCTCTCTTTTTTTGACACCCAACCTTGAAGCGAGGCTCCCTGGGTGCTGAATTACTTCTCGTGAATTTTAACGAACAACAGAGACCATGTGTGCAAACATGCTTTCGAAAAGCGCTATTCCATCGCTGTTGCCCAAATCGCTGTCCACAGCCCGTTCGGGGTGCGGCATCATGCCCATGACGTTGCGGAATCGGTTGGTGATTCCAGCTATATTTTCAGCGGCTCCGTTTGGATTGGCTTCTGGGGTGATGGATCCTTCTTCCGTGCAGTAACGGAACAGTACTTGTCCGTTGTCGTTCAACTCTTTAAGAACTTCTTCGCTGGCGTGAAAACGACCTTCGCCGTGCGCAATGGGAATTTTAAACACCCCGTTTTCGTCCAATCCCGCCGTAATCGGGCTTAGAGGAGATTGTACGCGAAGGTGGACGTTTTTGCAAATGAATTTATGCGACGCATTGTGCAGCAGTGCTCCAGGAAGCAGACCAGATTCCGTTAAAATTTGAAATCCGTTGCAAACGCCCAAGACATATCCGCCGCGCTCCGCGTGGCGCATTACTTCGCCCATGATGGGTGAAAAGCGAGCAATGGCTCCAGAGCGTAAGTAGTCTCCGTACGAAAATCCACCGGGAAGAACAACCAAATCGACTCCTTGAAGATCGGTGTCTTTGTGCCACAGGGATACCGTTTCAACGCCAATACCCTCTTTGAGGGCTAAAATCATGTCTTGGTCGCAATTGGACCCTGGAAAGGTGACTACTCCGCACTTCATGACGCAAAGGTACGTAACCGGCCGTTGCTCTCGCCCAGGAGGTTGCACAGGCGGTACAACATTCGAGCTCCTACATTGGCATCCCAATCCCCTTCGGAACCGGGCGCAACCTCGTTTAAATCCAAACCGATGATGGTTCTCCCGGAGTCAATCACCGCTTCCACCAAAAACAAAACTTGTTCCGCTTCCAATCCGCCTGCAACCGGAGTCCCGGTATTGGGGCAGAGTTTTGGATCCAATCCGTCGATATCGAAGGACAAGTATACTTTTTCGGGCAAATCCGCGACAATTTTTGCCACTCGCTGTGCCCAAGTTTCTCCGGTGTAAGACGCCTGTTTCATGTCTCGATCGTAGTGGACCACAACACGTGAATCTGAGGCCGCATAATCCACTTCTTCTTGGCAATAATCACGGATTCCAACCTGGACCAAATGCGACACAAATCCGGTTTGCAGCGCGTTGTACATGATGGAGGCATGCGAGTAGGTAAACTCCTCGTACGCTTTTCGCAAATCCATGTGTGCATCGATCTGCAACACCCCAAATGAGCCGTGTTTTTTGCCCAATGCGCGCATATACCCCAAAGGAGTACTGTGATCGCCGCCCAGCAACGCAACGAGTTTCCCGGCCTCTAAATAGGCCTCAGTTGCAGCCTCTACCCATTCTACCATTTCTTCGCAGGCCTCATTCACCTTAGAAAGAAGTTTGGCACCGCGTTTTCCCACGGAATCTTGCCCCAACATATCCAAATACTCGACAGCACGTTCGCGGTTTCGGTCCGACTTCTCGTGCCATTTGAGCGAAACGGGAGCCATCCACAGTCCCATTTTCCAAGCATCGGGCGTTCGTGGGTCGTATAAATCAACCTGAGCAGACGCCTCCAAGATTGCCGCGGGACCACTCGCTGTTCCACTGGAATAACTAACGGTTACTTCCCACGGGACTGGAAAAACAACCACCTCGGCATCGGCCTCGTCAAAGGGCAATCCGTACAAGGCACCCGGGGCAGCGAGTCCGTTTGGATCGAAATGTGCAATTTTTTGGTCTTTGGACTTCATGGACACAAAGTTAGGTGGGTCATTGTACTTGGATGCCCCAAGATTTTGCAAAAGCACGATTTTTAGCATCGACCCCTCGAACGCACATCAAATAGGTGCCATTGGGCGCGA
>CAYXHJ010000200.1:0-3816 GCA_964464855.1 uncultured Owenweeksia sp.
CAACTTGGGTTATGGTACCACCCGTAGCAAATGGTGCCCCAGGATAAGAAATGATAACAATACCTGAACCTCCAGCACCTCCGTTACCATCAATGTTGCTGGCACCGCCACCGCCGCCACCGCCGCCGGTATTTGGTGTTCCTGCTACCCCATGAACACCACTTGAATTATTTCCTCCGGCACCACCACCACCAATTCCTCCTGGTAAAGAAACACCGGAACTTCCAGTTCCACCACCGCCACCACCGCCATAGAATACTGTCGTTCCAGATATATTGAAAGGTAATCCATCACCACCTGCTGACGATACGCCGCCTGTTGTATTAGCACCGGCGGCGGCTGCACCACCACCACCAGCACCGTTGCCAAAACAGCAACCATTTCCATTGTTTTGATTACCTCCCTTATTTCCTTGACCTGCAGTACCGTTTCCACCAACTGTACCGTTAGATCCACCACCGCCTGAGCCTCCTGGTTTACCAACCTGGCCATTGTTTCCACCGCCCCCGCCACCAATGGCGGTTAATGAGGAAAATACACTGTTTGCCCCGCTAACACTATTCCCAACTCCACCGGCACCAACGGTTACTGGATAAGTACCTTGGTTGATATTAAACGAGCTGTTGTAAATCACGCCTCCAGCGCCACCACCTCCTGCATGTCTTAGTCCGCCAGATCCACCTCCGGCTACCACCAAGACTTGAGCATTTATTGAAGAAGGTGCCCCAGCCGCAACTGCCGGAATTGCACTTAATGAGATAGTCACATCATCGATTGAAGTACACCCTCCGTTGGTGATTGTCCAACGTAAGGTATATGTGTTTCCACTAACACCATTAAACGTGGATGTTGGATTTGAAACACTTACAACGGATCCCCCAATTCCCGAAATGATGCTCCATGCACCTGTACCAACGGATGGTGCATTTGCAGCTAGGGTAACGGAAGTTAAACCACATGTTGGATTTCCTGTTTGGTCTGGTCCAGCATTCGATACAGTAGTTGGTGCATTGATGTTAATAGCACCTGATACATTTGATTTAGCATCAGGACTACATGAACCACTCACAATACAATAGTAATATGTTGTCCCTACAGTGGTGCTTAATGGCGTATATGTGGCTGAATTTGCACCGATAATTGCAGTACCAGTAGTATTGTTGTTTGTGGTATTTTCATACCATTGATATGTAATTCCTCCACCTACAGCTACAATGGACAAGGTGCTTGGTGTTCCATTCTGACACACGTTTTGTATGGCAGTGCTTGGATGTGTAGTAATTAATGGGATTGCCGTTACGGTTACTGTTTGAGTAGCCGTAGCATTTGGGCATCCTCCAGTTCCTGCAACGGTATATGTTATTGTTGCCGTTCCAGAAGCATTTGCCACTGCCGTAACCAAGCCCGTTGATGAATTCACGGTAGCAATGGCTGTAGCATTTGAACTCCATGAGCCACCTGCCGAACCACTTGATGAGAATTGGGTAGTTTGGTTCGAACAAATTGCTTGATTACCAGATACAGTACCTGCATTTGGTGGTGTGGTGATTGTTACTGTTCTTGTTGACGAAGTATTATTACAGCCACCTGTTCCTGTAATCGTATAGGTCATAGTTGCCGTGCCAGCTGCAACAGGGCTTATTGCTCCTGTACTTGCATTTACTGTAGCAATATTGACATCGCTAGACGTCCATGTTCCACCTGCATTTCCATTTGTCGTAAAAGTGACTGAACCAGTTAAACAAATGGCTTGTGTACCCGCTAAGGTACCAGCATTTGGCGCGGTTGTTACTGTAACGGTTCTAGTAGTGTTTACTGCAGGACAACCTCCTGTTGCGGCAATAGTAAATGTAATCGTAGCTGTTCCGCCGGCAACGCCTGTTATCACGCCTGTACCAGCATTAACGGTTGCAATTCCGGTGGCATTGGAGGTAAAAGTTCCTGCTCCTGAAGCGCCATTGACTGTAAATGTGGTGGTCTGTGCCGAACAAATAATTTGATTTCCACTTAAAGTTCCCGCAATTGAAGGGGTTGTGATAGTCACAGTTCTTGTGTTGCTTGCATTGTTACATCCCCCGGTACCGGTAACCGTGTAGGTCATGGTTGCTGTACCAGCAGCAATCGGAGTGATTACCCCAGTGCTTGAATTAATAGTAGCTATAGAGGCATCGCTTGTTGTCCATGTTCCACCTGCTGCACCATTAGATGTGAACGTTCCTGAACCACTTAAGCAAATAGCTTGTGTACCAGCAAGTGTGCCTGGGTTTGGCATGGCAGTGACGGTAACTGTTCTCGTAGTTGATACTGCAGCACAAGATCCAGCGGCAGGAATGGTATATGTTATGGTTGCTGTCCCTGCAGCAACCCCAGTAATAACTCCGGTTGAAGCATTAACAGTAGCAATACCTGTATTTCCAGAACTCCAAGTTCCCCCGGCATCGCCATCACTTGTAAAGGTAGTTGTTCCCGCAACGCAAATCGCTTGATTTCCGCTTAAGGTTCCTGCATTCGGAGCAGCAGAAACGCTAACATTGGCAGAAACAGAATTTGATTGACAACCCGCAGAACTTGTAACAACCACGGAATATGTTCCGCTTGTGGTGGCATTAATAGTTGGGGTTGTTTCACCGTTTGGTGACCAAAGAAATGAACTTCCTAAAGGGCCGCCCAATACGGAGGTTGAAGGGATTTGCCATGTAGGTGAGCCAATAACTGTTCCAGTGAAATTGTTGCCTGTAGCATCCGATGCGATGGCTCCTGTTGTTTCGTCTAGCTTATAATATGCACGTAATCCTGCGGAATTAGTTGGTACGGTTGAGTTCATCGTTTCTTGAATCTGTGCTTGGGTACGAGCCACATTCCAAATACGAAGCTCATCCATGATGCCGCTAAACATTTCTGTTGTTCCATCCCAACGCTTTCCAAGATACCAAACTTCAGATCCAGTAGGCAGGGCTTGGGTTGCGTTTATTGAAGCATTCAATACTCCGTTAATATATATTCTTATGGCTGTTTGATCATAGGTGGCTGCAATATGAGTCCAAGTATTTAGTGGAATGGCAGTTGAAGAAGTAACTTGAACCCAAGCTCCATTGAAGAAACCGGCATTAATATTCTGTCCGTTTCGATACATGCAGAAGGTAATTTTTCCATCTCCGTTGAATGCTTCCCCAATAAGCATTGGGTTACCACCTCCCGCAGTTGTAAGATTAAACCACCCTTCTATAGTAACTTGGTTTCCTGTAAAAGAGGAGTTTAAATTACTTGGAACGCTAACGTACTTGGATGAATTATTTGCTCCTAAGTTTAGTGCGTTTCCACCGGCATTGGTTGATACATAGACAGGGGAACCACATCCCGATTGATTTATGGTTGGTGTTGGAATGGTATTGATTGTTGCAGTAACAGCAGTGCGTGGATTTGATGTACACCCATTATCGGTCAAATCAACATAGTAGGTAGTTGTTGCATTTAAACTTGGTGTAGTAAAACTTGCGCCATTTGCTAAACTAGCTCCACCGCTTAATGTAGAATACCAACTCAAAGTACCTGAGGCCGCATTTGCTTGAAGTGTCATTGTTCCTGGACCACAATTCGAGGCGCCTGTAGTTGAGGAAATTACCGGTAGGGGGGTAATCGTTATTGTAACAGCATTACTTGTTACGGGAGCACATCCTCCGCTGGTAACTACTGCATGGTAATAACGTGTTGCGCTCAAAGCACCCATCTGGCCAGAAGTTAGGGTGGAGGAGGTTGCCCCGGCAATATTGGTGAAGGTAATATTATCAGACGACCATTGCCATTGTACTGAACCAG
>CAYXHJ010000201.1:0-3809 GCA_964464855.1 uncultured Owenweeksia sp.
ATCACTGTGAATCCTGCAGCAGTAACGGTTACGTTGAATGCGAACGGTGTTGGTAGTGTAACTAATGCTCAAGTAGTTGCTACAGTAACGGATAACTGTACGTCAACTCCGAGTGTAGTTGTAACACCGAACGTGTTTACTTGCGCTGATCTTGGTCAGCAAATGGTAACCATTTTTGCAACGGACGCTGCTGGTAACATCAGCACAACTACTAAGTTGATTAACGTAGTTGATGCTACGGCACCGGTTGTAGTTTCTGCTCCGCAGAACGTAACACTTCCGGGTTGTAACGGTAACTTCACCTATGCGTATCAGGTAACTGACAATTGTGGTTATACGGCTACGTTGGTAAGTGGTTTAGCAAGTGGTACCCAGTTCCCGGTTGGTACAACCACGGTAACGTGGTCCTTTGCTGACGCTAGTGGCAATACCACTACGCATAGCTTTAATGTAACCGTTCTACCGCTTGGAACGTACACGTTGCCTTCTGTAAATGAATACTGCGCGGGTCATGGTCACTTTGATTTGACGTCCGGTCAAGTTGGTTTGGTATTCTACGGTTCGAGTGTGTACAATAACGGTACTACATTCTACACGGAGGTACCTGGTGTATATGCATTGAACTACGTCTTTACGGATGCGAACGGTTGCACGCAGAACGGTGTGTTTAACTTGATTGTACGTCCTCGTCCTGTGAAGCCAACAATTCTGCAGGTAGCGGCAACTACTCTTGAATCTTCTGTTACCGGCGCCACGTACCAGTGGTACCGCAACGAGCAGCCGATCGTGGGTGCGAAGAACAAGCAGTATGTCTTTACTTCTGGTGGTAAATACGAGGTTGTAGTATTCAACGCTTACGGTTGTGGTACTATGTCTGAAGGTTTCGTGATCAACGCTAATGGTTTGAGTGTTGAAGAAATCATTACAAGCGTGCGTTTGTTCCCGAACCCGACTTCGTCTTCGGTAACCTTGGAGACAAGCTTCGAAGCAGGTGAAGATTACCAAGTGACTTTGGTGGACATGCTGGGATCAGTGGTGTACCGTGGTACAATGGCGAAAGGCAGCAACCAACATGTGGTGAGCATGGAGGATCTTGCAGCCGGCACTTACAACGTAATCTTGACGAATGCGAGCGGCGCATCGTCCAACGTACAACGAGTTGTTAAAATCGATTAATGCAGTCCATGAATAAGTTTCTAACATTGGCATTGGTAGCGGGATTCGCTACCAGTGCCTTTTCTCAAGACCAGGATAAGACCTTGCGTCATGAGTTGTCGCTCAATCTTGGTGTCAACGATTATTCGTTGGCTTCAGGGTTTGGCAACAGCAATTTCGGAACATTGCCTTCTGTTTGGGAAGAGTTGCCATTTGCTGTTGGCGTTTCTTATGCCTACCACATTTCGCCAATGTTGAGTACCGTGTTGGGACTTGATTATGCAGTAGTAAATGGTGCCAATGGTGTAGAGCGATTTGAGAATCGTGGTTGGAATCCTACTATGGGTTTGCAATTTCGCCCGTTTAATGCCTCTAAAAACCTCTTCAAGGGTGTTTATATTCAGGGCAATGTGGGTTATGCTTTTACCAATGTAGAGCGCCGATTGGTTTCGGATAACACGCAGCACGTTCCCGCTAGTATTGTGAATGCGTTCACTACGTCTGCTGCTTTGGGTTATCGGGTTCGACTCAATCATGCTTTGAGTTTGGCTTTACAAGCGAGTGTCCAAAACATTGGCAGCGACCGTTTCGACGGTTGGGATTACACAGGTGGAAATGATTCCTACTTACGCTACGGCTTGTCTTTTGGTTACACGTTAGGTGCGAAGAAGGGAATGAAGTCTTTGGCTGATCAAACGGTTGAGGAGTTGCGTGCAGGTGAGTTGGATGGATTTGCGAAGAAGTCTGATGTAGATGCCGCTGTAAATCCGTTGAAGAAGTCTGTTGAAAGTATTGATGAGCGTGTTAAGAAGATCGAGCAAACGCTTCCCCAGTTCTTGAAGCGTTCGGATGTAGATACCTTGATCAAGCAGGCATTTGCTCAGCGTGCCGAGCGCGGTGAGAAAGACGGTGACATGAAAGCGTTTGCAACGATTTACTACCGTTTCGATCGCGACGAAATTGATCCTCAGTATGCGAAGACCATTGAGGACTTCATGAAGACTCAGTACAAACCTGGTGCTAAGTTCTTGTTGATTGGCTATGCTGATAAAAAAGGATCTAAGGAGTACAATTTCAAGCTTAGTCGTGATCGCGCTGAGGGTGTTAAGGACTATTTGATGAAGAAGTACCGAATTCCAACTGGAGATATTCGTATTGACGTTGGTGGAGTTCAGTTCACAGAAGACGAAAAGCAATACTTGAATCGGCGTGTGGATTTGTTCCTGGTGAAGTAATCAGGTTTTACTCAGGCTTTAAACAAAAGGGGCTGCCTCATGCGAGGCAGCCCCTTTTTTTCTTTGGTAGGAGAGGTTTACTTAGCGCGAGTACCCTTCGGTGGTGTTTGCTCTTCATTCGGAATAGCGGTGAATCGCTTTGAGAAGGGTAGCTTTTCTTTCTTGTCTTCTTTTCGATAGTCTTTAGCTCTGCCGTTAAGAAGTTCAGTCAGGTTGGTGTTGGTAGTGCGTTCCAAAGAATGATGTTTTGGGTCCTGCGGAACGTAGAAGAGTCGAGTTATGTTTTTATTTTCGAGAAAGGTGGGCGCACTGAATGAAAAGGTTTGGAATTCTTCCATTGGGCGAGTATGCCAAAGGGCCACTGGGTCTGTTTGAGCCTGTTTTAGGAGGGTGTCGTTTGGTTGAGTCAGCCAGCGGCTGTATCGGTTCCGATCGGTGAATATGGATTTGGTTACAATAGATTGGGCAAAGGAGTAGGTAGATTTAGATTGACCTCGGTACGTTGCATAAGCGGGGTTGTTGGTGAGCCAAGAATTTGGATTGTTGGATTCTACGAGAAGCAAAATATTGGCCAAGTAGGCGGCATCGGCGTTGGAGTTGTAGTGCTCGAAGAAGGAACTTCCAATTTGCTGAAGATCTTTCAACAGGAGCGTTCGTTCGATGGTTGTTGGATTGGCCTCCAAACGTTTGATATAGGGAAGTGCAGTCCTGTAAAGTTGTGCTGCTAAGGGTGCGGTTCTGGAGAGCTGAGCTCCGGTTGCGCTGGATGCGTAGGAGTTGACCAAGCAAAGACCGCGGTCAGCGTAGGTAACGTGGAGGGTGGGGTTGAGGGTGGTTCCTGCTGTGGGATTGGTCAAGTACCAGTAATCGTTTCTTTGTAATGTTGAATCTACAGATTCTTGAATTTTACGTGCGTATTCGACCTGTTTGCGGTCTTTGTCTGAGGATTTTGCGAGGACTGTCGTTACGGCGCTGGGCCAATTTACGGGACTAGCCCCAATGGTTTCTAAAGCCTCAGAACCCATTTTGTATTCTTGTTCCGTCAAATTGAGCGCACGGAAAAGCCAAAACTCGGGTGCCCCGTTAATTGTATCAGCAGCGATGATTTCTGTCCGTATAGCGGCTATAGCCTTGCCGTTTGGCAAGATAAAGGAGTATTGGGCGTAGTCCTTGCGCGTTTTCTTATCGCGTATCAATCCAAGGGTTTTGCCTTCCGCGTCTGGATTATTGCTGTTTGTATTCTGCGGCAAGGCGAGGATAAGGTCTGAGTTGTGCCATTTTATGGCAAAGTGACCGTTGATCGTTCGGAGGAGACCCAAGCGTTCGGCCAATTGCAACGCGGTTTCCTTTTTAGCGGTTTTACTGGAATTGGAAGCCGAACCGGATGCAACAGGGGAGCTATTGTTTTGTAGGGAGCGC
>CAYXHJ010000202.1:0-3793 GCA_964464855.1 uncultured Owenweeksia sp.
TACACTCCGCGCCTATGCAGAAACCGGTGTCGATTCGATTTCCCTGGGGGCGTTGACGCACAGTGTTCGGAACTTAGATTTACATTTTAAAGCGCAGCCGTGGTGAGGGGTCTTGCTCTACTCCTGCAACGTTGGCTCTCGCGCGTGAGGCCTCCTTTTTGGGACAACCTCAGCCTATGGGATATTGGAATTTTTTTTTACCGAGCCCTGTACGAAGGTGCCGTTACTAGCCGTGCTGCATCGGTGGCATTCTCCTTTTTCATGGCCTTGTTTCCTGGGATTATCTTCATTTTTACGCTCATCCCCTTCATTCCCATCGACGGATTTCAGATCGAGCTCTTTGAATTGCTTCGTGACGTGCTTCCGCCCACCAGTTTTGAGGCAGCGCAATCCACCATCAACGACATTTTAACCGTACAACGCGGAGATCTATTGGGAATTACGGTGTTGGCTGCATTGGTTTTCGCCACCAATGGAACTTTAGCCTTGATCGCCAACTTTACACAGAGTGTGTACAACATTGGTCACCGTAACTTTTGGTCGCAGTATTTGGCTGCATTCGTCTTGACGGCCGTTCTCTCCGTGTTGTTGATTGCGGGAATTGCGTTCTTGGTTGCCTCTGAAGGGCTTCTTTCCGCATGGATGCAAAAGCAAACGCAAATGGGCACCGAATGGAAGCTCCTGGTGGCATGGCGCTACGCCATTCTAATTCTTTTGATTTTGCTTTCTGTTTCGCTCGTTTTCAAATACGGGCCGGCTTCTCAAGCACCTTGGCGTTTGTTCAGCCCAGGGGCCGTTTTGGCCACCGTCCTGGTGGTCGCCTCCTCCGCAGCGTTTGGGTATTATGTTGCCCATTTTGCCCGTTACAATCAACTTTACGGCTCCATAGGTACGTTGTTGATTGTTCAATTGTGGATCTACATCAACGCCATCGGCTTAATCGTGGGTTATGAGTTGAATGCGAGCGTTGCGCAGGCACAACGCAGCCAGCGCTATTAAAACACAAACACCATGCGGCCGGGTGCGACCGCGGCTCAAGCAATCGCAAACCACGTTTGGTCACACCACGAGGGCACCTGAGCCCGCAAGAAAACACCAATGAGCTTTACTCCTAAAATTTATTTCTACCTTTCACCAAACCAAAAACCCCTCCTCTCCATGAAGAAAATCATTTTCCTTTTAGCTGTGTGCTACAGTTTCGCAGGATTTGCCCAAAAAGCAGACGACCTTGTGGGCGTTTGGTTCAACGAAGAGAAAGATGGCAAGGTGGAAGTTTACAAAAAGGCAGACGGCAAGTACTACGGCAAAATTGTTTGGGTGAAAAATGATTTCAACGACGACGGTTCCAAGCCAAAACGCGATCGCAAAAATCCGGACGAAAAATTGCGCAGCCGCCAAGTTAACGGATTGGTCGTGTTGACCGCTCTGAAGTGGGATGCCAACGATAAAGAATGGGAAGACGGTCAGATTTACGACACCAAATCAGGCAAAACGTATTCCTGCTACTGCAAATTGCAGCCCGATGGTTCTTTGTATTTCAAAGGCTATGTTTTGGGCATGACCTTTTTGGGCCGGAGCACCGTTTGGACGCGGGCGAAATAAGCCTTCGTTAGTGCAGATCGATTAATCCCCGATCCAGCCGCCAACCGGCGGCTGGATCGGGGATTTTTTTCAGTTCAACACGTCCCGGTAGATGGTTTCCAACTGTTGCCCAACAGAGTTAGAGGAAAATAAATTTCGATCGAAGGACTCCAACGGAACAGGAGCATTGTAGGATTCAAATAACTGAATACCAGCAAGAAAGGATTCTGAATCCAATTCAGTCAACACGCCAAATTCGGGCTTCCACCAGGGTACATTCGCGGGGATTTCCGTACTGACCACCGGCAGTCCGGTAGCCAAGGCTTCGCGTACGACCAACCCAAAGGTTTCTTGGGTGGTGGGGTGCAAAAAGAGGTCGGACTGGCGCATTAAAGCGCCAATGGCTTCTGGGGTTTGTGCACCGGCCCAATGAATGCAAGAATCCAGCCCGCGTTCTCGAGCCAGCTTTTCCAAGGCAGGACGTCGATCTCCATCGCCCACATGGGTCCAAAAGACGGGCAACTCCGGCTTGTGGGAACGGTACCAGGCGAGAGCGTCCATGGTCCACTCCACGCGCTTTATGGCGGCGTTGCCGGGTACCAAACTGGCCACGGAAAGCCAGCGCCAAACCCCGGGATCGTTGCCGGCCGCCGCAGGTTTTGCCTCCAAAGACCGGTGGGTGTACGGTGCGAAATCAACTACATTGGGCACCACCACCACCCTCTTGATGCCTTGCGCACGCAAATCCTCCGCCAAATGCTCAGAAACCGCCAAAATGCGCTGAGCTCCGTCGTAGGCGCGGCGCAGACTTGCCCCAAAGAGCGGATGGCTCAACCAACTTTGCGCCTTGGACCAGTGTTCGGTAACTACGTACGGCACGTTCCAGCGATGCGCCAAGACCCGCGTAAGTACCCCTCCGGGGAAACCAATGTTGCCGTGCAACAAATCCGGTTTGTTCAGGCCCGGTAGCTTTCGGAACGCCTGGCGGGAAGCAACAAAGGCCAAGAATCCTGGAGCGTGGCGCAAAAACTTCCAAAAAATGCTCCGAACTTCCCACGTAAACACGTTGGGTTCGGTAGTGACCCATCGGGACCGAAACCAAGCGGAACCGTGCTCCACATCCACAAAGAGTAGCTGCACATCGGTACGGTCCGCCGCAGCACGAAACTGAGCGCGGACGTACGCCGCGCGGTACGGATGCGAGGCGTCCGGATACCAAGGGGTGAGCCACAGCACGCGAGGAACCCGGTTCACGAATTGGATTTTTTGTGAAGGTATCGACCCGTCCAACCGTTCAATAAATGCTTAAAATCCGGCAACTCCGGCGTTTTAAGTATCCACGCTAAAAAGAGGATGAACTGGAGAACTGCTTCCACAAGTGCCGCAACCATCGTTCCAACGGACAACTGCGTTGCCAGTAAATGAGTCCCCGTGGCCAGTGCAAAATAGAGCACGGCCCATTGGGGTTTCACCCCGGACGGCCATGCATGCAATAACTTTTGAACCAAGAGCGCTTTGAACAAATTGTACGCCACTGCGGAGGCCACCAAAGCCCAACCCATGGCGATGGTGCCGTAGCGCGGCAGAGCCCACCAACCCAACGAAAACAGGAGCCCAATGAGCAGCGCATTGGCCCAAAAATCCCACCGGTACAGCGGACTGGCCAGCAACACCAATCCGGAAACTCCGGTGGCCACGTGGATCAACTGGGCCGTCGCCACCCAGAGTGCCAAATCAGAAACGCCTCGGTAGGACGTCGGCAGGTACAACTCCACGGCCGGAAGCAAGGACCAAAGGCCAAAAACCAAGAAGGCGGTTGCGTAAAATTGATGGACACCGCCGCGTCGAACCAAATCCAACAAGCGGGACGTATCGTTCCGGGACCACCCCTCAGCAATCAAAGGCCGGAGGGAGTAACCCATGGCTTTGGCCGGCACGGAGACCACCACCCCCAATTGAAAAGCAATGCTGTAGCGGGCCACTTCAGCCAAATTCAAACGTTTGCCAATGAGGACCACGTCCAACTGGCCCATGACCATCTGGGCGCCTGCGGTCAATACCATAAACCCGGCATAGGCCAAGAAAGCGCGCCACGGCAAGTCGGACCAATTCCACCCCAAACGAATCCAAGGCCGAGCATAGGTCATGAGAATGGCGGTCAACAGCACGTGGCCGGCAGTAACCCACCACAAAAACTGAGGAAAAGTGAGTC
>CAYXHJ010000203.1:0-3780 GCA_964464855.1 uncultured Owenweeksia sp.
GCGGATGGCGTAATTTAGCCTAACGTCTACTAACCCAGTCCACTGCATGAAGTTTGGCTTGTGTCCTTTAAGTGCCGTTCCCATGCGGAGCGAACCCAGTCACCGTTCGGAAATGGTGAACCAAATGCTCTTTGGCGAAGCGTGCTCGGTGCTGGATACCCAGGACGAATGGGTTCGGGTTCGTTTGGCGCACGACGGATACGAGGGGTGGTTGTTGGGAGTTCAATTGCTTCCCTTGGAGCCTGAGGATTACCGGACGTACTGCAGCATCCAGCCTGTATTGGTTGGCGATACCGTCGAGTTGCTGGAACATGAATCCAGGGCAACCAAAGCACGTGTTTTGTTGGCCGGTAGTTACTTGCCCGGGTACGATGCCGCAACCGGTCGGGTGACGTTGGGAACACAGACCTATTACTTTAACGGTCGTTTGGCTGAGGCCGCACGATCGCGCGAAGAATTGCTGTTGCACGCCTATTTGTTCTTGAATGCACCCTACCAGTGGGGAGGGCGTTCTTTGTTCGGCTTGGATTGCAGTGGTTTTACGCAAATGGTGTACCGTTTGTCCGGCGTTTCCTTATTGCGCGACGCTTCGCAGCAGGCTACGCAGGGCGAAACCCTCAGTTTTTTGGAGGAAGCCCAGCCGGGCGACTTAGCCTTTTTTGACAACGATGAGGGGCGAATAATCCACGTCGGTATTTTGGTTCGACCGGACCAAATCATTCATTGTTCCGGTCAAGTAAGGCTCGACGGCATCGACCAACACGGCATTTACAACTTTGAACTCCGAAAACACACCCATCGGTTGCGGCTCATAAAATCCGTGCTTTCCTTGCCCATTTAAGAGTTGATTTGCGCCTTTTAAGCAGCTGGTATTGAAATCGTAAGCGGTTGGCCAAGGATTGATTTGGGGCCTACTGAGGGGGACGAAGATTTCCAGCAGGTCGGTTTGTGGGGGCACCACTTCGTGTGTTGGTCGGGGCTGGACGTGGTTGAACCGGGCGTGCCGGGCGAGCGTTCAATTTTTCGGTTAAAAACTGAACTTCCAATTTCAGGGAATCAACGCGTTTCTGGTTCACTAACTCCGCTCGTTGGGCGGCAGCCAAATCCATCCGCAATAAGTCCCTCAATACCGATTCGCGCTGCACCAATCCATAAAGAGTATCGCCGCGTCGGGTCTGATTCCGGACTTCCACCAGCAACGAATCGCGTTGTTTGGTTAGGGTTTGAACCGTCGAATCCAACCGACGGAGCGCAACCTGCAATTGACCTTCTACATTGGACACAGCTCCAATGCGGGATACTAAATTCACGCTGTCTTGTTGCCAGCGGAGGGCTCGCGCTTGGTCCTCCAAACGATGGGATTGGGGTATGCATGCAACCTGCAGGACGGATGCCACCATGAAAATGCCAGCCCAGCGAGCCACATTGATCGAGGTTGCACGGTAGATTTCCATAAGGCAAATATAGGCACTACCTTCGGGCATGCTTTTGATCGACGTCCGTTCTCCGTCGGAATTCCAACAGGGCCATGCCCCGGATGCCGTTTCCCTTCCTTTGTTCGATGATGCAGAACGCCATTCGGTGGGGTTGTGTTATGCCGAAGAAGGGCAAGACGCTGCCGTGCGCTTGGGGTTGTCGTTCGTGGGTCCGAAAATGCATGCTTTGGTATCGTTAGTGGACGAATACTGCGGAGGTGCGCGTGACGTAAGCGTGTACTGTTGGCGCGGAGGAATGCGCAGTGGATCTGTGGCTTGGCTTTTGGAAACAGCCGGATACCGAGTAAACCGCTGGACAGGCGGGTACAAAGCGTATCGAAACCGAGTGTTGGACGAGCTCAGCCAGCCCCGGCCCTACCGTGTGTTAACCGGCCACACGGGCGTTGGTAAAACAGAAGCCTTGTCAACATTGAAAAGCGCCGGAATCCAAACGCTCGATTTGGAACGACTGGCCAACCACCGCGGGTCTGCCTTTGGTCATGTTGGCTTGGGCGGTCAACCCACCAGTGAGCAGTTCGAAAACAACTTGGCTGCTGCGTTGGCTGAATTGGATCCGCATCAGCCTATTTGGGTGGAGGATGAATCGCAGTCCATTGGGCGTGTTTGGTTGCAACCGGCATTTTTCAAATTGCTGCAAGAAGCCCCTCGCCTGGAACTGATTCGCTCAGCAGAAGAACGTGCGCAACTGTTGGCGCGGATTTACGGGGAAGCTCCCAAGGAGCAATTGAAGGATTCGTTTACAAAACTGGCCCGCAAAATTGGTGGCCAATGGGTGCCCGTTGCGCATCAAAAAATTGACGATGGTCAACTCGCCGAAGCGGCTGCGTTGGCACTCCGCTACTACGATAAAACCTATTCCCACAGCATGGCGCGAACGGATGCTACCGTAAAGAATCGTTTGGATTTGACGGGATTGCTGTCCGACCAGGCGCAAAATGCATTGTTGAAGGCCGTTCAAAATTTTTAATTCCAATCAAAGCCTACGTGAACCTAAATCAGTCCGGAACACCGAATGAAACCGTTCGTCTGACCCAATTCAGCAAGGGCTCAGGCTGCGGCTGCAAAATGGCACCTAATGCATTAAAAAGTGTCTTGAGCGGCTCTTTTTCACCCCAGACCGATGCGCACGTGGAAGCTTCTCAATCGCTTTTGGTTGGACACAGTGAATCGGACGATGCCGCGGTGGTGGATTTGGGCAATGGCACCGGATTGGTGTGCACCACGGATTTTTTTGGTCCCTTGGTAGACGATGCCTACCAATTTGGACGCATCGCCGCGACCAATGCACTTTCAGACGTATACGCCATGGGCGGGAAACCCGTTGTAGCGCTTGCGGTTTTGGGTTGGCCCGTAGATCTGCTGCCGACGTCCTTGGCAGCGGAGGTACTTCGTGGCGGAAGGGATGCTTGTACCGAGGCAGGAATTGCGTTAGGGGGCGGACACAGCGTGGACAATCCAGAACCTTTGTTTGGCTTGGCCGTAACCGGATTAGTGGATTTAAAGAACCTCAAGCGCAACGGCGGGGCCCGGCCGGGAGATGCGTTGTATTTAACAAAACCTTTGGGTACGGGAATGGTGGCCTCTGCCATTAAGAAAGGAATTGCAACGCCAGATGATCTGGAGTGGCTGCTCCACACCGCACAGGCCTCCAATCGATTTGGCGCTGTTTTAGGATCCTTCCCGGGCGTTCACGCCCTAACGGACGTCACCGGATTCGGATTGGGCGGTCATTTGTTGGAAATGCTTCATGCAAGCGACGAAGTACGTGCAACCTTGGATTGGTCCGCCTTGCCCACCCTTCCTTCGGACCGTTTCGAAGCGCTGGCAGCTGCATTTTGCATGCCTCAAAATACCACGCGCAATTTTACAGCCCATGCGGCCGACTTCCCAACGTTGTCCGGACCGGAATTGATGCTGCTTTTTGATCCTCAAACCAGCGGCGGCTTATTGGCTGCGGTTGCTCCGGATGCAGAGGCTGCCGTTGCGCAAGCGGCCCGGGATGCCAACCAAATGTGGGTGAAAATTGGGAATGTGTATGCGGCATCCCCGGAGCACAAGCGCGTTGAGATTCTCCGGTGACATGGATTTCGTCGTTTTTAAAGCCTCAGTAGTCGATCTCTTTTCGATTGCTCAGTTTCTCTAAGGCACCGGTAGAGGGACGGTGTCCAAGGACGGCTGGAATGGTTCTGCTGCAGTGTCGGGACCAAAGACCGTAGGCATTGGCACCGGTCTCTTGAAGAATCAACCAATCTCCTTCGTGCAGTTCCGGTAATTGGGCGTTTCG
>CAYXHJ010000204.1:0-3765 GCA_964464855.1 uncultured Owenweeksia sp.
CCATGCGGTGGAAGGTTTCCAGCAAAACGTCTACGGCGTCCGGCCGAGCGGGGTATTTGCCGTTCACCATCCAGCGTCCGTTTTCGCGGGAGAGCACCACGGTGTCTGGCGTCTTGTCCCAGATCTCAATGCGGTCTACGGACGCGGTGTCCCGGTACGAAAAATTGTAATTCTGTTCGCGGTGGTCCGTCCCCAACGAGAGGGAATACCGGTACAAACCGTATCCGGCCAGGGCGGTGCCGGCCAGAGCCAATAGAATGTGTTTTGGTTTGCGGAGCAATCGGCTCATCGGGGAGTGGAGTAACGTCGTTTGCGGTTGAGTCGGAACAGAAAACCGCCCAAAGCCACGAGGGCCAGCGGCAAAACAGTATTTATAGTTTTCCAAAAGGAACCCTCGCGGGCCACCCGTTGGGCATCCAGCAGGCGCAATTTCACCTCGCGGCTGCGCACCCCAATCAGGCCTTGGCTGTCCAGCAGGTAGTCCACCGCGTTCAGAACAAAATTGGAGTTGCCGTACTGCATGTCCGTGTACTGATCGTAGCCCATGGGCAAAGGTACCCCGCGGGCCAAGTTGGGATTCACCACGTTGAGTTGGTTCTTGGCCAAGTCACCGTCGGCCACCACCACCATTTGTGTGGGCTTGCTTTCAGCGAGCAAAGGAATTTGTTTTCCCTCCTCGTTGTTGGGCGCAATGCGGTTTTTGAACACGGACGGGAATTTTCCTTCCAGCAGCACGGCCATGGGCAACAAGCGGTCCTGGAAGGTGGCTTCCACTGGCTCCTCGTACAGCGTGCGCAGGCTCACCACGCTGGGCGTGGCCTGGCGCTTGGCGTAGGGCGAGGACTGCAGCAAAACCGTCTTTTTCACGCCGGGAACAGCAACGGTGTCTAGGGAGGTGCCGAATTCCACGCGCACCGCGTTCAAGTCCTTGGAAATGGGGTGCTTGGTTTGCGCCATCAGCAGCGGGAAATAGACCCAACGGTGTACGGCCCGACGGTCGTTCACGCCCCCCGCCACCAGGTCTTGCACCAAACTGGTGTTCACGCGCACCCCGTACCCAAACAGCTGATCGCTCAGGCGCAGGGCGTCCCACTGCGGGTAGGCCAGAAATTCCGGTGCACGGCTCAAACTGTCGATTTCCGCATGCACCGCGTCCACCGCCCAAATCACCTTGCCGCCGGACATGATGTATTGGTCCAGCAGCCACTTGTCCAGGTCGCTGAACGGTTGGGTGGGCTTGTTGATCACCACCAATTGGTACGTATTCAAACGCAGTTGTTGCTGCACCAAGGACAGCTGATTCGTGACGCTGTCCACCACAAACTCCCGAAGATTGAAGCGTTCCACGGCATAGTTTTTGGACAACTCGTATTCCAAGCTCGCCGATTTGGGACGAGGCAACTCCCCATGCCCTTCCAGCAGGGCCACGCGCGGACGGTCCGGAACCACCAACTGGCGCAGGGAATTGGCCAGGGCGTACTCCAGGTTTTGCACCGACGCGTTGATTTGCGCCTCCGGAGCCACCGCAAACTGCTCGGTCAGCAGCAGTACAACGGTTTCCTTGTCGCCGTACGAGGCCACCGCCCCCGGGAACAACTCCACGTTGCGCACGCCGTTTTTCTCTTTGATTTCCACCTGTACGGCGCCCAGTCCTTTGGTGCGCAATTGCTGGTACACTTCCGCCCGGTCCCGTTCGTCCTCCGATTCCGACGGATCCACCAAGCGGAACTGAACCAAGCGGTTCTCCGCCCGGAATTCGTTCAGCATTTGCAGCGTTTCGCGCTTCAACCGTTGAAAACCCGTGGGTAAGTCACCTTCCAAATAAACCGTAAAGAGCAGCGGTTCGTCCACCTGCTCCAACAAGGCCAACGTGGATTTGCCCAGCGAGTACCGCTTTTCTGCGGTGAGATCCCAACGAAAATGGCCCCATTGGGACGCCACGTTTACGGCCAAAACCGCAGCCGCGAGCACGGCCCATTCGCGTGCGGGTTTTCGGCTGTTTCCCCGACGCATGAGGACCCAGCGAGCGGCGCCCAAGAAGAGAGCGGAAATTCCCGCAAAGTAAAAGATGTCCCGACTGTCCAAAACCCCGCGCGAGAGGGAGAGGTAGTGCTCGTTCATGCCCAACTGGAGGATGAAGAGCTGGATGCCTTGGAAGATGGACAAATCCGCCATGCGTTCGAGGCCGTCGAACAGCAGGAAGCTGCCCAGCATGCCGCCGATGAAGGCCACGATGGTGTTGTCCGTCAACGAGGACGCAAAGAGCCCGATGCTGAGGTAGGCCGAGGCCAAGAGAAATAGCCCCACGTAGGAGCCGGCCACGCTGCCCAAGTCCATGTTGCCGGTGGGATTCCCCAGTTGGTAGACGGTGACGGCGTAGATCAGGGTAGGCAGGAGGGCCAGGGCCACCAAAACCAATCCGGCCAAGAACTTGCCCAAAACGATTTGGCCGTCGGACAGGGGTTTGGTGAGGAGCAGTTCCAGGGTGCCCAACCGGCGTTCGTCCGCCAGCATGCGCATGGTCAGGGCGGGGATCAGGAAGAGGAACACCCAGGGCGCCAGCATGAACAGGCCGTCCAGTTGCGCGTAGCCGCTGTCCAACAGGTTGAATTCACCCGGGAAGAGCCACAAGAACAAGGAGGTCAAGGCAAGGAAGACCACCAAAACGGCGTAGCCGGTGATGGTGGCGAAGAAGCTGGCGATTTCTTTGAGTACGAGGGCGCGCATGGCTTAGGCAGGAATTGCTACAGGACGGACGGTCCACGCACGCGCCGGAGCGCTGAACGTGGCCTTGACCGGGGGCCAAATTTCGGCAAATAGTGGGGATGTTCGGTAGTTTTCTAGATCGGATTCTGCAGACCACCGGCTGAGGGTGAAAAATTGACCCGTTTCGGGGCCTTCCAGCAGTTCCACGGAACGGCATCCGGGGAAGTTTTGGATGCGGCATTGGTAGGTTTTGAAGAGGTGCAGAAACGCGTCGCGCTGTGCAGGGTCCACGGTCAGTTGCACCCAGCGAACGCATGCGTCGGGGGCGGCTGGCGCGGTATTTCGCGCGGTGGTTTCTGGCGAGGGGGCGGCGTGATCGGGACCGAGTTTTGCACCGTGTTCCGGCGCGTAGGCAGCCGCTGCGCCGCGCTCCACAGCGCGAGCCTCGCCGTTCTGCGGCGCACGGGAAGAGCCGGTTGGCGCTTCGGCAGTGGGGTGCGAATCAGCGTGCATTTCCAAAATCAGCGTGCATTCCCAAAGAGTAGCGAGATGGGCGTATTGGCCTGCAAACCCATCAGGGAGGCCGCGGTGTTGGCCTTGGTGTCCGGCTCGGCCAAACCAATTTCCAAGTAACCGCCGCGGTTGTAGCGCAGAAAGAGGTCGCCCGGTTTTCCGGCGTCGCGCAAGGACTCCGGCCAGCGGGAGACTTTGCGGCCGCGCACCATGGCGTGAACGGGGCGTCCGGCGGCCAGGGATTCAATCCAAGGCTGGGTGGCGTTGGTGACGGCGTTGCCGTAGTGGTCGATGAATTGCACAATGCATTCCGCGGCGCCTTCGTTCAAAACGCGCGGCTCCGGGAGGGAGAGGGTGTTCCAGTGGGCGAGGGGCGTGCCCAGGTCTGTCAGTTGGTGTCCGCGCGCGAGCCGCGCAGCGGCGAGCGCAACGATTTCGGACGGGTGAACACTGCCCTCGGGAGCGTGCAACCGCACCAGCGATTCCGGAAGGGCGTCGGGCCGAATCAAGGCCATACCTCCGGGGTTCATGCCCACAAAAAAGTGG
>CAYXHJ010000205.1:0-3744 GCA_964464855.1 uncultured Owenweeksia sp.
CAAATACAACCCATGCCCGTAAGCCTGCGCGCCTTCGCCTGTGCCAATCTTGGAACCCTCAAACTGCGTTGATTCCGTGAATCTCCTGGACCAATATCCTTCGGTAGTCGTTTTGGGCGGCGGCGAGAGCGGCGTGGGCGCAGCCATCTTGGCCAAAGACCGCGGACACAGCGTGTTTTTGAGCGACGGCGGCACGCTAAAGCCCCAATACGCAGCCCAATTGGACGCAGAGCAGATTGCGTACGAGCACGGCGGGCACTCACTTGAGGTACTGCTGTCTTGCCATTTGATCATCAAATCCCCCGGCATTCCGGATGCAGCGCCCGCCGTAGCGGCTTGCTTGGAACGCGGCATCCCGGTGTGGTCCGAACTGGAATTTGCCTTTCACTACACCACCAGCCCCATTGTGGCCATTACCGGCTCCAACGGCAAAACCACCACAACCACGCTCACGCACCACATCGTGCAGCAGGCGGGCTTGGAAGTGGGCCTGGGCGGCAACATCGGCCAAAGTTTCGCACTGCAGGTGGCGCGAAACCCAAAACCGCTGTACGTCTTGGAAGTCAGCAGTTTTCAGCTGGACAACTGCTACGCGTTTCGTCCGCACATCGCCATCCTCTGCAACATCACCCCGGACCATTTGGACCGTTACGAATACAAAATGGAGCGCTACGCGGCTTCCAAGATGCGCATCGCACAGGCCCAAACGGAGCACGACTACTTCCTCTTCTGCCTGGAAGATCCGGAGACGGCAACCGCCATGCAGGCCAACCCCATCCGGTCCCAACTCCTGCCGTTTAGTTTGAACCCGGCACCCAAACCCAACGCCTTTGGCGCCTTTGCGGCGCAAAGTGCTGGCACCTCACCACAAACGACCGAACACCCAACCTACCTCATTCACGATCCCAAAACACGCGAAACCATGACCATCGAAGAACTCGCCCTTCAAGGCAAACACAATGCCTACAACTCTTTGGCCGCAGGACTTGCTGCCCGACTTCTTCACGTTCGCAAAGAGGCCGTGCGCGAAAGCTTAGCGCACTTTGAAAGCCTGGAACACCGTTTGGAGCCTGTGGCTTCCGTGCACGGAATTTCCTTCATCAACGATTCCAAAGCCACCACCGTAAATTCTACCTATTATGCACTGGAAAGCATGCAAAACCCCACCGTGTGGATTGTGGGCGGCGTAGACAAAGGGAACGACTACACGGAACTCATGCCTTTGGTAGCCAGCAAGGTTAAAGCCATCGTCTGTTTGGGAACGGACAACTCCAAAATCTTAGCTGCCTTTGCCAACAGCCACCTGCCCGTGGTGGAAACGCACTCCATGGCGGATGCCGTCAAGGCCAGCTACAACTTGGCCCGAAAGGGAGACACGGTACTGCTCTCGCCCTGCTGCGCCAGCTTTGATTTGTTCCAAAACTACGAGGATCGCGGCCGACAGTTCAAGGAAAACGTCCGCAGCTTGTAAGCAAACAATAGGCATCCAATTATTCCAAAAAAGCCAACCGTGCGCGCACTCATCAAACGTTTTTTCCAGGGCAACACCATTTTGTGGATGTTGTTTTTGGCGTTGGTGGTGTTTTCCTTTCTGCCGGTATTCAGCGGGAGTCGAACCGGATTTGGCAACCACGTATTTTTTGCTGCGTTGGGCGTGGTCACGGCCGTGGTGGTGCATCGCATACCCAGCAAATACTACGGTGCAGCGGCATTCCTCGGACTTTTCGTAGTTACGGCCTTACTGGCGTACACGTTGGCGCAGGGGGGTACCATCGCCGGCGCGAACGCGGCCCGATGGTTCCGCATTGCGGGCCTCAGTTTTCAACCGTCGGCCCTGGCCAATATTGTATTGATTGCGCACTTGAGCCGGGTGCTGACCAAGAAAAACGCCCCAAAAACCCTGGGAGAATCGTGGTGGAGCGTAGTCCTCCCGCTGGGACTGATTTGCGGATTGGTCCTTCCCGCGAACCTGTCCACGGCGGCACTCATTTTCATCAACGCGTCTGTGGTGCTCTGGACCGCGCAATTTCCGCGCAAAACCTACTTTCAACTGCTGGGCATTGCGTTGGGACTGCTCCTGTTGTTCGTTTTGGCCGCCAAAGCCTTCCCCGGCGTTTTCCCCAACCGAGTGGATACCTGGATCTCGCGCATTGAGAACTTCGCCGGCACCAAGGAAGACGCGGACACCTACCAGGTAGACATGGCCAAAATGGCCATCGCGCAAGGGCACCTGCTGGGTCAAGGCCCCGGACGCGGCATTCAAAAAAACTTCCTGCCTCAAAAAAACACCGACTTCATCTACGCCCTGGTGGTGGAGGAATGGGGTATTTTGGGCGGAGGAGCGTTGGTTTTGGTTTATGTGTGGATCTTCCTACAGTGCGTGCGGGTGGGACAACGCGCGCCAGACGCCAACCGGCATGTATTGGCCATTGGACTGGGGTTTTCCATTGTTTTTCAAGCGTTTACCAACATGATGGTGGCCGTTGACTTGTTCCCCGTTACCGGACAAACCCTTCCTCTGGTGAGTGAGGGAGGTTCGTCCATTTTGATGACGTGCTTGGCCATGGGCATGATCTTGGGCATTTCCCGCGGCGAGGGCGAAGAAGCGGAGGCCGACGGCGCCTTTGCTCTGGGCGGAGCGGAGTCCCTGCTTTCCAAAGAACCCAACGAAGAACCGTCCCTATGAGCCAACCCTTGCGTTTCCTACTTTCCGGCGGCGGCACCGGCGGACACATCTTCCCGGCCATCAGTATTGCCGACGGTCTTCGCGCGCGTTTTCCGCACTGCGAAGTAGAATTCGTTGGCGCCTTGGGCAAAATGGAAATGGAAAAAGTGCCCGCGGCCGGGTACCCCATCACGGGCTTGCCCATTGCCGGGTTTCAGCGCCAGCGCTTAGCCGCTAACATCAGCCTTCCGTGGAAAATTTTCCGCAGCCTGTGGCTGTGCCGCGGGATTTTGCGCCGGTTTCAACCCGATGCCGTCATCGGTACCGGCGGATACGCCAGCGCTCCAACTTTGTGGATGGCGCAACGCATGGGGATTCCCACGGTGGTGCAAGAACAAAACTCCTACGCCGGCGTGACCAACCGCGGCGTATCGAAGAAAGCGCGTGCCATTTGCGTGGCGTACGACGGCTTGGAGCGCTGGTTTCCCGCGGACCGAACGTATAAAACCGGCAACCCCGTCCGGGCCGCGGTGGCTGCTTTGGCAACTGCTCCACGGGCCAACAACGACCGCGCCGAGGCCGCCCAAAAGCTGGGACTGAATCCCGAACAACCCATTTTGGTGGTGCTGGGCGGAAGTTTGGGCGCGCGCGCCATCAACCAAGCCGTAGAGACCGCATGGCCCCAATGGACCGCAGCAGGCATACAGGTGGTTTGGCAATGCGGTGCCCTGTACCACGAGGCCATCGCTGCTCGCCTGCCCCAAAACACGCCGGGGCTTCAACTCACTGCCTTTGTTCAGGACATGACCGTCCTCTACCGTGCTGCGGATTTGGTGATCAGCCGTGCCGGTGCGGGGACCCTGAGCGAACTAGCTTGTGCCGGCGTACCCGCCGTTTTGGTCCCGTCGCCCAACGTAGCGGAAGACCACCAAACGCACAACGCCCGGGCTTTTGAGCGGGCAGGAGCGGCCGTGCTGTTGCCGGAAACGCAACTGTCCGAACTGAATGCACGCATTCTGGAATTGATGGCAGACGTAAACCGTCGGGGCGAGCTGAGCACCGCTGCACGAACCTTGGCC
>CAYXHJ010000206.1:0-3721 GCA_964464855.1 uncultured Owenweeksia sp.
CAAATGTTCCCGCCAGCGCGACACCGGCAACCGGATCGCCAAGCGTTAACGAAGCGTTTATCGGGCAGCCGCTGCGTACAAGCCATAACGGTTCGTTGCCCGACGATCAACGAAATGCACACGGAACCCCGGTGACTTGGGTCAACAAGTTCTGCGGAGCGTCCAATACGCGTGCATTGCCTTCCGGTGTGGGGGATACGGGGCTGTTCGCCGCCAAATACGCTTCCATCGTGGAGTGCAGCGTATAGGACGTATTGCGCGCGTTTTTCACGCCCTTGATGCGGCACAGCATGTCCTGGGGATCTCCGTCGCGCTCGCAGGCACTCAATACGTATTGACGCTGCGGATCCAAGGGGGCTCCGTTGATGCGTACGGATGCTACGCGTTGGCCCTTGGGCTTGTAGGCGTAGAATTCCACCTGCATGCCCTTGAATTTAATGACCCAACCGCCAAAGCGCTCGTTGGCCTTGGCCGCAAACACGTTGTTGAGCTCCTTTTCTAACCAATCCCGGATTTGCTGGCCGGAGGCCTCCGCAATGCGGACGGTGCTGTCTACCGGGAGCATGTCAAATAAATAACCGTGGGTAATGGGAATCAAGCCATTGGCATCTGGGGTAGTGCGCGGCGGACAAAAGCGGAAGCCGTTGGACAACACCACGTCCACCTCCGGAAGTCGCCATTTGAGCGCGTCCAGCACCATTTGGTCGATGGGATTCTCCACCACAAAATAGCGGTACAAGGGAACCTTACTGGTGCCCAAAATTCGTTCGATGGAGTTTTTAAACGGGGTCTCTTGTGCGGCCAGCAAGGCGGCTACGTCAGGATCTGCCGAATACGTGGAGGCGGTGATTTCGTCCAGGGCGTAGGTGGAATCTACCAGTTTTCCGTCCTTGAAGTGCAGTTCCAGTCGGCCTACAAACGAGCCAAAGGCGCCGGGTTCCACAACTTTAGCGTACGTACAAGGAATGGGCTCGCGCACGCGCTCGTGGGTGTCTCCGCCCAAAATGTAGTCCACGCCCGCGCATTCGGGCAGGTTGGCCAGGTGGATTTGCTGGGACAAGCCCAAATGAGCCACCACCAGCACCGCGGCGCACTGTTCTTGGTTGCGCAAAACGTCTACGTAGTGGGCCAAGTTTTCTTCCGGCGCGGTGTACACAATGCCTTTGGAGTAGTTGGGGGACTGGCGCAGGGGGACCAAGGGATCCGTGTAGCCCAGGAACCCCACCTTGATGCCGTCCACCTCCCAAATGGAGTAGGCCGGAAAGATCAGCTCGCCTTTGGAACCGTCGGGTTGGGCGTGGTACATGTTGGCGCACACTTTGGGGGCGTGGAGGCTGCCCAGCAGGCGCTGCATGGCCTGTTTGTAGTAAATAACCTCCCAGTTGCCCGGCAGGTACAGATCGTAGTCCAGTGCGTTTAGAATGGGTACCAGCGCCGTGCCTGAGGTCTGAACGGACAGTTCGCTACCTTGAAACATGTCTCCGGTATCAATCAGGTACGACGCCCCTTTTTTGCGCGTTTTGCGCAGGTACGTGGCCAACTGAGCGTATCCGCCCGTCTTGCGGAACACCGCCCGGTCGTTTTCCCAAAACAGTTCGTCGTGCGGGTGAATTTGGCAGTGGACGTCTGTAGTTTGCAAAATCTGCAAAACCGTGTTCCCGTCTGCGGTCTTCAGCGGCTTGCCGTTAGGGCCCGACGGTTCTTCCGCAGCATCTAAGGTGGGGCTGGCCCAGGAGGTAGCGCCGCCCAGCAGCGTGGCGCCCCCCGCTAGGGTGGCCTTTTTCAGAAACGATCGACGCGAATTATTTTTTTCCATCTTTTGCTTTTCGTGCTTCCGCAGCCGCCTCAATGGGGCCAAACGGTCCGTATTTGTGTTCTTTTTCCGTGAAGCCGTCTGCAAACGGCCCAAAGGGATGGTCAAAGGGTTTCTCCTCGATGCGCGGCCAATCTTTGGAAATGTCTTTTCCCGGGCGCGGCTGGCTGTTCACAAACGCTGCCAAATCCCACGCTTCTTCGTCGGTTAAAACCGGCTCGGTGTGTTCCACACCTTGGGGCATGTTGTATTTTACGTATTTGGCAAAGTTGGACAGTCGGTAGAGACCGGCTCCGCTGTTGTAGCTTTTGGCGCCCCACAACGGCGGATAGGTGTATTCCACACCATCCGGAGCGAGCACTCCTTGACCGTTGGGCTGGTGGCAACTGGCGCATTGTGCGGCATAAACCTCCTTACCGCGAACGGGATCCGCAGGGCGGTTCAATAATGCCAGCTTTTTCAACCCAGAAGCCTCCGGTTTTTCCCCTTTTGGCACCTCGTTCCCTAAAAAGTGAATGTAGGCCACCAAGGCAGCCATTTCAGCACCGGTGGTGTCCAAAGCACGGCCGTTTAAGCTGCGCTCAAAACAGTCGTTCACGCGTTTGTAAATATTTTCTACCGCACCGGACCGTGCCCGATACTTGGGGTAGGTACTGGCGACGGCGCTGTAGTTGTTGCCAAACGGTTGCGTCCCGGCTTTCAAGTGGCAATTTTGGCAGTTCATGCCGTTGGTGGCGCCCGCTTGTACGGACCCTTTGGGGCCAAAGTACTTAGCCGTGTGTGCAACCAGATCGCGTCCGTAGAGAATACGCTCTTTTTCAGGACCGTCGGGTAGCGCTTGTGGATCCGGGGCAGACCAAAGGGCAACAGATGCATCCGATTCCTCAGTTCCGGTTGAATCCGCTGAATCCGATTCGGTGGACGCCTCCCAAGCTGCTCGGATTCTGCTGGATACCGCGGTCCACGATTCCTGCACCCAAGGTGCGGGAACGGTGAACCACACCAAATAGGCCAGAAGCCCCAGGTTAAACAACAAAAGCAGCACCAACGTACGCAGCAAGCCCAACAGGGGTTGCAAGAGCTTGTTTTGCTCCTCCGTAGGCGACTTTTTTAAGCCTTTAATTGGGGATTCTGGTTCGTCTGTGGGACTCATTTGTGGCTCAATGGGGCAATTTGTCGCGCAAAAGGCCGTATGCGTAAGTTCCCAAAATCGCGCTCACAAACACCACGGCAAAAGGCCAGTATCCGTAGCCAAAGTTAACTACGATTGGTCCGGGACAGGCACCGGTAACGGCCCAGCCCATGCCAAAAAGGCTGCCCCCCACCAATCCTTTAACCACCCCCGGTTCTTTGTCCGCGTATTGAATCACGTTGCCGTTGATGTCTTTCACTTTGAAGCGCTTAATCAAAGCCACACCGATAGCACCCAGTACCACGGCCGTACCAATGATCCCGTACATGTGAAAAGATTGAAACCGAAACATTTCTTGAATGCGAAACCAAGACATGGCTTCCGATTTGGCCATGATGATGCCAAAAAAGACACCTAAAACGAGGAATTTTAAAAATTTCATGGTCCTAGCTTTTTAGAAAATCATTGGGAATACAAAATGCGTCACCAGCAGTCCTCCAATGAAGAAGCCAATTACCGCAATCAACGAGGGAAGTTGAAGGTTGGAGAGTCCTGAGATGGCGTGCCCGGAGGTACAGCCGCCGGCGTACCGCGTTCCAAAGCCCACCAGGAATCCGCCAACCACCAAGAGCGCCCACGAACGAGGATTGGACCAGCCTTCCGGGCCAAACAACTCATTGGGCTGCATGCCTTCCGGTGCGGTGAAACCCAATTCTTGAAGTTCAGTAACAGTCTTTTGGGAAACTTGAACCACATCGGTACCAGGAGCAGTCAAG
>CAYXHJ010000207.1:0-3375 GCA_964464855.1 uncultured Owenweeksia sp.
TCAGTAGCGTTGCGTTGTCACAAAATTTAGTTCTTTGAAACTGTTATTGGTATTGGGTTTCAGCCGATTTTGAGTTGGAAACGATTTGAATTTTTTTGTGTCCTAAAATTCATAAATTGTTGATTATCAACGGTTATGAATAAAGGAATGTATGTCTTCTCACAGATTATGGGATTAATATCTCACAAAAAATTTCAAAGTATTGTAAATCAGCACTTTGGTGATTATAAGGTCAAGGATTTTACCTGCTGGAAACAATATCTGTGTATGGCTTTTGGGCAACTTACTCATCGAGAAAGTTTGAGCGATACGATGCTTTGCCTCAAAGCCAACTCAGGTAAACTTTATCATTTAGGTATTGGAGGCGTAGTTGCTGTCAGTACAATATCAAGAGCGAATGAGACTCGTTCACATAAGATTTACGAGACCGTGGCATATCAACTCATCCAAGAAGCAAAAGAATTATACATTGACAACCCAGACAACGATATTTGGTTACAAGGTAGTGTCTTTGCTATTGATGCGACGACAATTGATCTGAGTTTAACTGCTTTTTGTTGGGCGACATTCAGATCGACAAAAGGCGGAATAAAACTTCACACACAATTGGATTTATCTACATCAATACCAGAATTTATTCTTGTAACTCCAGCGTCAGTACATGACGTAAAAATTTTAGACATCATTAAGATTGTAGCAAATAATTTTTACATCATGGATCGCGGATATATAGACTACAAGAGGCTTTTCAAGATCCATGAACATGGAGCATACTTTGTAACTCGATCTAAAGATAATATGAATTATCGTCGACTATACTCCAATAAGAAGGAGCCAGATAGTGGAGTGATCTATGACCAAGCAGTCAAATTGAATAATCACTATGCTTCACTAGATTATCCTCTGAAAATTAGACGTATTAAATTCAAAGATCCAGATACAGGAAAGATTCTTGTTTTTCTGACGAATAACTTTGATTTGAAAGCAATCGATATAGCTCAGCTCTATAAGAATCGGTGGAAAATTGAATTATTTTTTAAATGGATAAAACAGCATTTGAAAATTAAATCTTTTTGGGGCCAATCAGAGAACGCAGTGAAATCACAGATATGGATAGCTATCTCCGTATATGTGCTGGTGGCAATAGCGAAGAAGCGATTTATGATAAAACAGACCCTTTACGAAATATTACAAGTTTTGAGTATATCGATTTTCGAAAAAGTGCCTGTAAATCAACTGTTTACAGAATACCAGTTACAGTATTTCAAAGAACAAAGTGATAATCAATTGAAAATGTTTGACTTATAACGCAACGCTAGTGGTGTTTTGTGAATATTAAGATATACGAACAGCAACTAAACTTGAGGCAGATTTGACATAGGTATCGGATTTTGTACTTCATATCTTTAATCGGTCTTTTTCATCAAAAAGAGTGTGTGTCGAACAAAATGGTTCTTTTCAATTTTGAGTGGGTAAAGTAACTTGAGATCTAAACTTCCAGGTTAATGTTTGACCCTAAAGATTTGTTTGCTCAAGCCCTCAGAATCGAGAAGCCTTGGTTCATCGAACGAATGGAGTTTGACCCTGAAAAGGGCAAATTGGACATCTGGATCGACTTTGCTCGTGGTTCATTGTTCTATTTTGAGGATTCAGGTTTGAAGATCCGTGGTCAATTCAAAGCCTATGACACAACTGAAAAGGTATGGCGTCATCTGAACTTTTTCCAATACGAGTGCCATCTGCACGCAAGGATACCGCGATTGGATCTGGGAGAAGGCCGTTACCGACAGGCTCAGGCTCCCTGGGAAGGTCTGGCCAACGGATTCACCTTGCTCTTCGAAGCGTTCTTGCTGGAGTTGGCCCGTATCATGCCTGTTCATCAGGTGTGTAAACTGTTGGGCATTTCAGATCAGAAGCTCTGGTCATTGTTGAAGAAATACACCGATTTGGGTCGGGAAGTAGCCGATTATTCTTCGGTACAAACCATTGGAATGGACGAAACGGCTGCGCGTCGCGGACATGATTATGTGACCTTGTTTGTAGATCTGGACGAACGGCGCACGCTGTACGTCACAGAAGGTAAGGACAGCGAGACGATCGAAGCCTTTTGCGCTGATCTTCAGGAACATAAAGGAACTCCTGCGCAGATCGAACAGGTGTCCTGCGACATGTCTCCTGCATTCATCAAAGGAGTGGAGGCACATCTTCCGCAGGCGGCCATTGTCTTCGACCGGTTCCATATCACCAAGGTTATCAACAAAGCCATTGACGATATCCGAAGACTCGAGACAAAGGACAATCCGTTATTGAAAGGATCAAGGTATCTGTTCCTTTCCAATCAGGAAAATCTCAGTCAGAAGCAGCGAATGAAATTTGATGACATCAAACTCTCGGTACTAAATACCAGAACTATGCGGGCATATCATATCAGAGAAGCCTTTCCGCAGATATACCATGCACGGTCACCCATGATCTTTGAGAAGTTGTTGAAAAAATGGTACTACTGGGCAAGCCATTGTCGGATAGAACCGATGGTCAAAGCGGCAAAGACCATCAAGAATCATTGGGATGGGGTACTAAACTGGGCTTATCAAAAAATCAGCAACGGAATCCTCGAGGGCTTCAACTCTCTGTTCCAGGCAGCAAAATCAAAAGCTAGGGGCTACAGAAGATTTGATACCATCAGGACAATCATCTATCTGATCACCGGCAAAATAGACTTTTCAAAGATCAACAGGTATTGCGTTACCCACACGAATTAACAAAGAGCCAAAAATCATTTATCTATTCTGATCATGGATCCAGAATACCGTTCATCCATAATTAAGGGATTTTATTTAGTTTAGCGCTTGAAGGTTTATGATTAGGGCCTGATCGACCAAAAGTATTTATCTGCCTGATCTTCAGCGAATAGAATATGACCAGGGTAGGATGTAAGCACTTGTCATTTGAATATTTTCAATTCATTTTTACACTGCTTTACCATAAGTTTGCTACGTAACCTTTATCTGTCTGATCAGTATGTATTCCTTCATTCGCCTGCCTAAAGCCGACAAAGCCGGCCATATCCCTTCGATGGGCAGGTATATTTTTTTGCTGATCTGTTCTTTTGCATTCTGTTTTCAACAAACGATAGGGCTTCTATATTCAAATACTAAAACGTGGGAAGATCGTGAAGCTTCACAGGTTCGAAAACATCTTGATCCTTCAGCCTATGGACTTTCAACTGCTGTCTCTTTACATGCATTCATGGCAGCGGAACAACTGGAGCTCTCCGAAGACGATGATCCCACGCATGCCCAACATCTGACGCATGCTGCTTCCAGGGAACTCATTCACTGGGAATTGGCCTTTGCTCAAAGTGTCAGGACAGGG
>CAYXHJ010000207.1:3385-3689 GCA_964464855.1 uncultured Owenweeksia sp.
CATTATTTCTTCTGCATCATCAGTGGAGATCATTTAAAGTTTGATCAATTTCCACTTTTCCAGCCATCCCTGATCTGATTCGATAGGGAATCGGCACCACCATCTGTCCAAGGCTCATTGGGACAGGCCCCAAATTTATTTTTTCAGTTCAATCATTGTCAAATGAATAGGATCATCATTTCCGCTATGATGGCATTTGTCATCATCATGGCATCTTGTGCCCATCATGAAGGTCACGAAGAAGCTGCCGCCAAATTTCAGGTGACGAGTCCGTTGAAGATCGATACCACATTCTATCAGGAAT
>CAYXHJ010000208.1:0-3288 GCA_964464855.1 uncultured Owenweeksia sp.
CTAACGGTAAATCCGGGCCAAAAAAACGGTCGCTGTGGAATCCAGCCCACCCCTTTTTTCCGCCAAGCATTGGGTACGCGAACTCCCGGACGTAGAACAGCTACTTGAGTCAGGGCCATAATTCCAGTGTGCAAGGGGAGCAGTCCGCCGGCGGTATGCAAAGCTGTTGATTTACCACAGCCAGACGGTCCTCTAAATCCCAGAATCGCTCCGGATTTCAATTCAAAATCAGGCCAACGAATGGGAGGCTGACCGGAATACTGGTGGCTGCAATTGGAAGATTGAAGAAGTAACATCCTTCCAAAGATACGCCCGGGATTTGGCCTAATTTTTGTACTTTTGAAGAACGGGTGTGTCTTCCAAACAGCCCTTCAAAATTTCAACCTGTTTAATTACAATAAATAGTTGTCATGAAAAACCTATTTCTTGCCGTTTTTGCCCTTTTGGCTACCGGTGTTTATGCTCAGTCGCAACCCTCATGCTGCCAAAAAGCGGGTGGTTCTGCACCTTCGTGCTCGTCGAGCACAGCCAAATCGGAAGCATCTTGCCACGATAAAAATGCACCTGCAGACAAATCAAAAGCTTCAAAATCAAAAAAGGGAGCAAGTAAGGCCGGTAAAAAAGGTGAGGTAGCCGTGATCGAACGACGAATCGAATTAAACAACGGTCCAACAGATCCCATCCTAGCTGATTTGCTGCGCGACCTGCCAGCGATTCCGCAAAACGGTGAAGCGCGGATGTTTTTTTTTGACTCATCGAATCCAGAGGGGCTGAAGCAAGATTGGGGCTCTGGGGCGTCCAAAGCACGTTTGGGTGTTGTGGGCTTGGAGAATGCACCGGACATCGACGGTGCCATGGTCAAGGAAGTGAATCCAATCAGCACGGCCGCGGCTATGGGGTTGCGGTCTGGTGATGTTATTTTTCAATTGAACGATGTTTCCATCCATTCGTTTCAAGATTTGGTCGCGGCCATGGAGGGTAAAGCCGTAGGAGATCGAGTTTCCGTGAAATACAGAAGAGATGGAAAGCCAA
The DNA here is from genome assembly GCA_964464855.1 of uncultured Owenweeksia sp. Classification (GTDB taxonomy): domain Bacteria; phylum Bacteroidota; class Bacteroidia; order Flavobacteriales; family Schleiferiaceae; genus CAMDTE01. Next base: position 1,033 of record CAYXHJ010000208.1, read on the forward strand.
TGGAGGCAGCGGCATATCTAATCCCGATGAACAACCTGCCCATGAACCTCTCCCTTGGATTGCCCTTGGAGTTGGGGCGTGGTGATGGCCCCGTGCGCATTGAACGGCAAGAAATTCGTTATTGATTTAGATTTTGGCCCGAGTTTCGGGCCTTTTTTTGCAAACATTCAAAGTTAAAACATTGAAAAAAATAATTCACCCAGCTTCCGAACGGGGATATGCCAACCACGGCTGGCTTAAAGCCAACCATTCATTTTCTTTTGCCAACTGGTACGATCCGGCAAAGGTGCATTTTGGGTGCTTGCGTGTTTGGAACGACGATTGGGTAGCTCCCGGGATGGGGTTTGGTACACATCCCCACGACAACATGGAAATTGTAACCATACCCTTGTCTGGTGTACTGGAACACGCCGATTCTATGGGCAACCGGGAGCAATTGCATCCTGGAGAAGTTCAAGCAATGAGTGCTGGCACCGGTATAACGCACTCGGAATACAACGGCAGCAAAACCGAACCGTGTACCTTGTTTCAAATTTGGGTATTAACGGCCCAGCGTCAAGCAGTACCGCGCTATCACCAAGTTGATTTTCCAGTGCAGCACCGAACCAATCGCTGGGGGTTGATGGTTGGGCCGGACGGGGCCGAAGAGGCAGCGCTTCACGTTTACCAAAATGCGTGGTTTTCTCAAATTCAAACCGATGATGAGGCCTCAATTCCGTACACAGTACGCGGAGGTTCTGGGCAAGGAGTTTATTTCATGGTGGTTGAAGGCCAAGCAACTGTTGACGGTTCCGTTTTGGGACCACGCGATGCAATTGGGGTGTGGGAATTCGAAAATCGTTCCAACGTGGAAGTAGTTTTAGGGGCATCAACCCGGGTAGTCGCAGTGGAAGTACCCATGGCCCTTCCTGTGCTCCATTAATTCTTGCTCTGCCCGCAGGACGAGTCGTACCTTTGCGATCTAGTTCTGTACCGTCATGTTTGAGAGTCTTAGTCAAAAAATTGAAAAAGCCGTACACCGCCTTTCCGGCCGGAGTCGCTTGACCGAAATCAATGTCGCGGAGGCCGTAAAAGACATCCGTCGAGCCTTACTGGACGCAGACGTTAGTTACAAGGTTGCGAAGCAATTTACGGACGACGTTCGTGACAAAGCTCTAGGCGCCAATGTTTTAACCTCCCTGCAGCCCGGTCAGGTGATGGTTAAAATAGTTCGCGATGAAATGGCGGCCCTCATGGGTACCTCAACTTCCGAGTTGGAGTTAAAGGGACATTTTAACGTGGTTTTGATGGCGGGTTTGCAAGGTTCGGGTAAAACCACCTTCACGGCCAAGCTCGCCAATTTCCTGCAGAAGAAAAAAGGTAAAAAAGTACTGTTGGTGGCCGGAGACGTGTACCGTCCAGCAGCCATTGATCAATTGCAAGTGTTGGGTGGCCAAATTGGCGCCGACGTCTTCACTTTGGAAGGCGAAAAAGACGCTGTTCGCATTGCGCGCGAGGGCGTAGCCCATGGTCGCTCCAAAGGATACAATGTGGTTTTGGTGGATACTGCGGGCCGATTGGCGGTGGACGAAACGCTAATGGCGGAGATCAAAGCCATTCACCAGGCAGTAACTCCCACGGAGACCCTGTTTGTGGTGGACTCCATGACGGGTCAAGATGCGGTAAATACGGCCAAGGCTTTTCACGATGCTTTGCAGTATACAGGTGTAGTATTGACAAAGCTGGATGGCGATACCCGTGGCGGTGCGGCCTTAACGATTCGTGCCGTAGTGGATGTTCCGGTGAAGTTCATCGGTACGGGCGAAAAAATAGAGGCATTGGATGTTTTTCATCCAGACCGTATGGCCGATCGCATCCTGGGAATGGGCGATGTGGTCTCCTTGGTGGAACGCGCTCAAGAACAATTTAACGAGGAAGAGGCCCGGAAAATTCAAAAGAAGATTGCCCAAAACAAGTTTGGCTTTGACGATTTCTTGAGTCAAATTCAGCAAATCAAGAAAATGGGCAATATGAAGGATTTGATGGGCATGATTCCCGGCATGTCCAAAGCCATGGCCGGTGTGGAAGTGGACGACGATGCGTTTAAGCACATCGAAGCCATGATTCACTCCATGACCCCCGCAGAACGATCCAATCCGTCGGTTTTGAACGCTTCGCGACGCAAGCGTATTGCCCAAGGGAGCGGAAGAACGCTTGAAGACGTCAATACATTAGTGAAGCAATTGAGTCCGTGCTGTCTCAATTAGGTTCAGGTGA
>CAYXHJ010000208.1:3298-3667 GCA_964464855.1 uncultured Owenweeksia sp.
CCCTGGAGGACGTCAACAAATTAGTAAAGCAATTTGAAGACATGAGCAAGGTCATGCGCATGATGCAAGGAGAGGGCGGACGCCGTCAATTGATGAATGCCATGAAAGGATTGCGCGGATGAGTTCATCTGATTTTCTCCTGTTGGATGGTAAAGCAGCGGCGGCGGCCTGGAAGGAGCACATCCGACTTGAAGCTTCTGTAGGAGTACGCGTTGGAAAACACCGTCCGCATTTAGCAGCCATTTTGGTTGGTGATCATCCTGCGAGTGCCGCTTACGTAGCGGGTAAAATAAAGGATTGCGAGGAAGTTGGTTTTAAATCGACTCTTCTGCGATTTCCGTCCGACGTGCACAAGGAAGACTTATTGGA
>CAYXHJ010000209.1:0-3664 GCA_964464855.1 uncultured Owenweeksia sp.
GGCGGCATTGCCGCCTCCGGCACCCTCCTCCCCTCCTTGTACTCCCTACTAGAATCCCTGCCGTATTTCCAAAAACCGTATCCAAAGTCTTTGGGGCGGGAAGACGTCGAACGGGATTGGAAACCGCTGGTGGAGAAGGCCTTGGCCCAGCACCCCCTGCCCGACGTTTTGCGCACCTGTACCGAGCACGCGGCATCCCGCTTGGCCCACGATTTGCGATTGGGACCTCCCGGCACGGCCTTGCTGAGCGGCGGCGGGGTGCACAACGAATTCTTCGTTGACCGCTTGACGCACCTGGCCCCACGCCCCCTCGAAGTCTTGGACGCGCACCGCTCCAACTTCAAGGAAGCAGCAGCCTTTGCCCTATTGGCGGCTTTAAAAATGCGCGGAGAAAACAACGTACTGGCCACGGTGACGGGCGCGGAGCGGGACCATTCGGCGGGAACAATTTGGAAACCAATCACCTGAGAACAGCCTCACGAAAATCGATTGGCGTAACACAAAAAAAACACAATTGTTCTGTTGGCGCCTTAGTTTCTCAAGTACCTTTGGGAAAAATCAAAAAAATCAGCCATGATTTACGGCCTAATTATCGGGATTTTCTTGCTGGGATACGCAGCAATCGTTTTCGAACACAACTTGAAAATAGACAAAGCTGCCGCGGCGCTGGTTACTGGCGTATTGTGCTGGACCACCTACATCCTGGGGGGAGCAGACATCCACCACGCAGAGCCATTGTTGCTGGAACACGTAAGTGAAATCGCGGGCATTCTTTTCTTTTTATTGGGCGCCATGACCATAGTGGAAGTGGTGGACGCTCACGAAGGTTTCAGCGTGATCACCAGCCGATTAAAAACAAATAGCCCGGTGGTTTTGCTGTGGGCGGTGAGCTTAATGACTTTTTTCCTGTCTTCTGTTTTGGACAACCTGACCACGGCGATTGTAATGATTTCCCTCCTTCGGAAATTGATTAAAGACCAGGAGCTTCGCTGGTTGTTTGCCGGCGTGGTCGTCATTGCCGCAAACGCCGGAGGTGCTTGGTCCCCCATTGGCGACGTCACCACCACCATGCTGTGGATAGGGCAACAGATTACGGCTGGAGCCATCATCAAAGGGGTCTTTTTAACTTCTATAGTTTCGTTGTTGGTACCGGTCATCTTCTTGTCTTTTACGTTGAAAGGAACGTTGGAACGTCCTTCGGAAGACGTGAAGTTGAGCAACCAATACGTAACGGACCGCGAGCGATTGATCGTTTTGTTGGCCGGCATTGGGGGCCTGTTGTTTGTTCCTGTTTTTAAAACCATTACGCACCTTCCTCCATTCATGGGCATGATGCTGTCCTTGGGGGTTCTGTGGTTGCTGACGGACCTTCTGCACCGTAAGAAAGCCGAAGAACACCGCCAACATTTAGGCGTTATCCACACCTTGCGGAAGATCGATACAGCGTCGGTCCTCTTCTTTTTGGGTATCCTGTTAGCCGTGGCGGCCTTGCAAGCAGGCGGACAACTTTCTGATTTGGCTCTGGCCTTAGACCGTTGGGTGGGTACTTCCTCGGAAACAGGTGTTTACGTGGTGGGTGGCATTATCGGTTTGTTATCGGCCATCATCGACAACGTGCCCCTGGTTGCAGCCTCAATGGGCATGTATCCCATTGAACTTGTGAGCGGCTCTTTCTTTGCAACCGACGGTTTATTCTGGGAATACTTAGCCTTTACCGCCGGTACCGGTGGATCCATCTTGATCATTGGTTCTGCCGCTGGCGTTGCCGTCATGGGATTGGAAAAGATTCCATTTGGTTGGTACCTCAAGCGAGTCAGTGGATTGGCCCTACTGGGGTATTTGGCCGGTATTGCGGTCTATATCCTGCAGCACCATTTTGCGGGCTGAACAGAATTCCGTGCAATTTGGGCATTGATCCCATCCAAAATCCAGCAAAGGGCGGTTGTTAACCGCCCTTTGTTCATATTTGCGCATCCCCCATCGAGCAAAGAACCATCGGTTTGAATAAGTTTGGACCAACATTTGCGTTATTCCTAATAAAGTAATCTTTCCTATGTTCCTTCAAATCTCCTTAGACGACACTGCCACTGACGCTGCTGCCGTTGCCACAGCCCCTGAAATGCCTGCCGAAAAAACCATGACCGTTTTGGAATTGGCCTTTTCCGGCGGGGTTGCCGGCAACACCATCATGGTTTTGTTGCTGCTCCTCTCCGTCATCACGGTGTACTTGTTTGTGGAGCGTTTGTTGGCCATCAAAAAGGCAGACAAACTGGACCCACAATTCATGAACAACATTCGCGACCACGTGGCCAACGGAAAAATTCAATCCGCCATTCAATTGTGCGAACGAACCGACACCCCGGTGTCGCGCATGATCCAGAAGGGAATCACGCGGATTGGCAAGCCCTTACAAGACATTTCTGCCTCCATTGAGAACCAAGGGAAGTTGGAAATTCAACGGTTGGAAACCAACTTGGCTTTGTTGGCCACCATGGCCGGAGGAGCTCCCATGATGGGCTTTTTGGGCACCGTCGTCGGTATGATTTTGTCGTTCCAAAAAATGGCCAACGCCGGCGGTCAGGTCCAAGTGGACATGCTCGCGGAAGGTATTTACGTGGCCATGATCACTACGGTTGCCGGTCTGATTGTAGGCATTTTCGCCTATTTTGGGTACAACTACCTAGTGGGCCGTGTGGGATCCGTCATCCACAAAATGGAGGCCAGCACCACCGACTTCTTGGATCTGTTGGACGAACCCGCCTAATGGTTGGTAAACCACCAACCGTCGCTCCTAAAACACCGTACTCATGAAACTGGCTCCCAGAAACAAAGTATCGCCGGAATTCAACATGTCGTCCATGACGGACCTGGTGTTCCTGTTGCTCATTTTCTTTATGTTGACGTCTACTTTGGTGACGCCGGCCGCCCTCGACGTGGTCTTGCCCAAGAGCAAAGCACAGACCGTCAAGAAAGCGACGGTTACCGTAACCATTGACAAAGATTTGAACTACAGCGTGGGCACGGAGGTTGTTGCGCCCGAAGACGTGGAGGCTTTTTTGCTCCAGGAATTGAACAAAAATCCAGAAACGGTCATCGTTCTGCGCGTGGACGAAAGCGTCCCGACGGGAAAATCCGTTGAAGTCATGGACATTGCGTACCGCAACAAAATCAAATTGGTCCTGGCCACGGACCCCAAGTAAGCCATGAGCAGTTCCTTTGAACGCGACCAAAAAAGAAGCCAACGAGCCGGCTGGATCGTCACGGGATTGTTCCATGTGGCGGTCTTGGTGCTCTTTGCCTTCTACGGCCTCACCTACCAAGACCCCCCGCCTGAGGAAGGAATTTCGTTGGATTTTGGGTACGAAGAACAGGGATTCGGACAAACCGCACAATCTGCGGCAGAACCTGTCCCTCCTACCCCCTCGGAACCAACGGACGCCTCCGCGGTCACCCAAGATGTTGAGGCTACGGATGTTTCTGTGGACGACAAACCGAAACCCAAACCGGTAGAGCGCCCCAAGCCCACAGACACCAAACCCGTAGAACCTGCGAAGCCCCAGCCCTCCAACCAACTGTCCAGCCGTCTGAACAAGCTCAAAACAACCGGTACCGGCAGCGGAAGCGGAACCACCCAAGGCGGAGGCGACCAAGGAAACCCCAACGG
>CAYXHJ010000210.1:0-3661 GCA_964464855.1 uncultured Owenweeksia sp.
AGTGCGGCGCATCGGTCAATCGCTTTTGGTGCTGTGGGGCGTTGCAACCCTGGTGTTTTTCCTGTTTCACGGGGTAGCTGGGGACCCGGCGCGGATGATGTTGGACCAGCGGGAAGACCCCGAACAGTTGGCCTTGCTGCGCCAGCAGTACGGTTTTGACCAACCGCTTCCGGTTCAGTACGGTCGATTTTTAATGCATCTTTCGCCCGTGCGACCCAAGGCCGACGGTTGGACCTTCGATTGGCCGGACTTGCAAATGAGTTACCAACGTCCGGGTACCTCTGTTGTCGATTTGTTGGCGGCCACGTTTCCAAATACCCTCTTATTGGCGGTACTATCCATGCTTTTTGCCCTGCTCCTAAGCATACCCTTGGGAATTTTATCTGCCTTGTACATGGGTACCTGGTGGGACCGAGGAATCGCATTTTTATCCACCTTGGGCATGGCCGCGCCCAGCTTTTTGGTGGCCCTTTTGGTGGCTTGGTGGTTGGGATATGCTTGGCACGATTGGACCGGTTTGCCGCTCACGGGCAACTTTCGGGAACTGGACGACTTCGGTGAGTCCATGCAAATTCATTGGAAAAACGTCCTGCTTCCCGCACTGACCTTGGGCATCCGACCGTTGGGTGTATTGATCCAAATGATGCGCTCCTCTGCTTTGGAAGTTTTGTCCCAAGACTACATCCGCACCGCTCGCGCCAAAGGCGTGACCACCCCTGGATTGGTATGGCGCCACGTTCTGCGCAACGCTTTCAATCCTTTGGTCACCACTTTATCCGGATGGTTTGCCGGCTTGTTGAGTGGTGCCGTTTTTGTGGAAGCTGTATTTGGTTGGAACGGCACGGGTAAATTAATGGTTGAAGCATTGAACAGTCGGGACCTGCCCGTCATTATGGGGTGTGTGTTGTTTCTCTCGGTGGTTTTTGTGGTATTGCAGGCATTGGTTGATGCAGCCTACGGTTTCTTGGACCCGCGGGCAAATCGTACCTTCACGGCATGAAAATGCTAGCTGGTAACTGGAAAATGAACACCACCCCTCAAGAGGGATTGGCGTTGTTGGATGCATTGGTTGAAGGTTTAACCCCGGAACGAATTGGAGACGTTCACCTCGTAGTGGCTCCTCCGTTCACCCACCTTTGGGCCTCCGTGCAGCGTTTGTGGGACTTTCCAGAAATTAGTGTGGCGGCGCAGAATTGCCACGAGCAGGCCAGCGGAGCCTTCACCGGCGAAGTTTCTTTGCCGATGCTCAAGGATTTGGACGTAGACGCAGTTCTTCTGGGTCATTCGGAGCGACGTCAGTATTTCGGAGAAACCGACCGTCAAATTGCGGCCAAACTCCGCGCTGCGCTCAACAGCGAAATTTCCCCTATTCTGTGCGTTGGAGAAACCCTTGAAGAACGCCAGGCCGGCCGGGAATGGGAGGTTGTGCAAAACCAATTGCAGGTAGCGTTGGCAGAAGTTTCTGCCGATGAGGCCCACAACGTAGTGGTGGCCTACGAACCCGTTTGGGCCATAGGAACCGGAGAAGTTGCTTCGCCAGCCCAGGCACAAGAAATGCACGCCCGCATTCGCACTTGGCTCCGCGAACGCTTTGACGCAGAAACCGCGTCCATCATGGCCCTGCTCTACGGCGGAAGCGTGAAGCCGGACAACGCTGCGGCCCTTTTTGGACAAAAAGACATCAACGGCGGACTGATTGGCGGTGCCTCCCTGAAAGCCAACGACTTTTTGGCCCTGCTGGACGCCTTGCGTTCGGCCTAAAATACCCCCTCATGGATTACGTATGTTTGGACGTGGAGGTAGCCAATTCCACAGCTTTGGAATTGCTTCAAGCCGATTTAGACGCCTTGCCCGTAGAAACGGTTGATTTTCCCGATGGAGAGGAGGGGTGCCGCGCTTTAGCCTACATCCCCGTGGATCAATTTCACGGAGTAACCGCAGAAGACTTTCCCCTGGCTTCGTCGGTGGGCGAAGTTCGCTGGACGGAAACCCGGATGGAGCACCAAAATTGGAATGCCGTGTGGGAGGCCTCGTTTTCGCCCATTTCGGTAGGGAACCAACTGCTCATCCGCGCACCCTTTCACGAGGCTCCCGCCGCGGGCGCCTACGAGCACGAAATTGTATTGGAGCCCAAAATGGCCTTTGGCACCGGGCACCACGCCACCACCTACCTGATGTGCGAAGCGCTGTTGGCGATGCCTTTGTTGGGCAAGCGCGTGCTGGACATGGGGTGCGGTACCGCAGTACTTGCGGTATTGGCCGCGCAACGAGGAGCATCGTTTTCTGGCGGGATCGACATCGACGAACACGCCGTCCGGAACGCGCGCGAAATTGCCGCGAACAACGCCTTTCCGGAAATGCCGCTGGCCGTAGGGGATGCCCGTGTTTTGCCGCTGCTGGATTGGACGGCCCCGGGATTTGATGTATTTATTGCCAACATTCAGCGCAATGTGTTGTTGGAGGACCTTGCCACCTACGCGCCCTTCGTTCGGTCGGGGGGTGTGGTGCTTTTGAGTGGCTTTTACGAAGAGGACGTGCCTGTTCTGCGCGAACACGCAGAATCGTTGGGCTTGGTTTTTGAAGGAATGGCTTCAAAAGATCGGTGGTGCCGCATGGATTTGCGCAAGCCCTAAGGCGTTTTAACAGGTACTCAAGGAAACAGCATGAAACCAACGTTCGATTCGTTTCTACCGCGTGCAATCCGTTGGTTTTTGGTTATTTTGTTACCCGTTGTCTTGGCGACGTCGGTTCGCGCGCAATCGCTCAAAGCGTTTCCGGCGGACCCCAAAGCATTTGAGGAGTCGTTCGCCAAGACTTTTGCCGCCCTGTACGGGAACAAAAAGGCAGCCGATCAAGAATTAATACCCTTTTGGGCGGCGTGGGAAAATCAATCCCCAGAAATTCAAGTCAAATGGATTCAGTTGGCCAACGGATTGGTCAAAAAGCGCGCAACCAATTTGGAGCCGTGGATGAACTACACCGAAGTCTTCCGCGCGTGGTGCGCATTGGAGGACGAAGAGGTGGACGATGCTTGGCTGGAACACTCCGAAGAATTGCTGAAAAAAGCACCCCTGCGGGAGTATACGGACCATTTCCGCCAATGGAAACTGATCTGGTACCGGGGCGAATTATACAACGACGGCAATTTGGTGTGGCGTTTGCCGGAAACACCTAAGGCTTTTGGGGCAGATCCCCTACCTTATGTAGTGTTGGAGGCCCAACAAGTTCGGGGTCGGTTCAAAACGGATTCCACCGTGGTGGACGCGGTCAATGGAAAATACTACCCCACGGCGCACCGCTTGGAGGTTCGCGAGGGTGCTTTGGTTTCTTGGACTCGGGCAGGCTTTTCAGCCGATTCGCTCTACGCAGAGTTGGGTCCCTTTGTTTTGGATGCGAGCAAGCCCGGCTGGACGGCAGACACCGCTACTTTGTACAGCAAAATGTATCTCAGAGAGCCCGCTTTGGGCAGGTTTGAGGAGCGATTGAGTGTGCGCAGTGAGGAAGAACGCGCCACATTTCCTCGTTTTGAGGGATTTGAGGATCGGTTGGTGCTGAAGGACTTTTTTCCGGGGGTGGACTACATCGGAGGATTTTCCGTCATGGGACGGAAGTTCTTTGCCTCGGTTCGTCAAGGACGTGCCCAATTTCTCTTCAAATACGA
>CAYXHJ010000211.1:0-2657 GCA_964464855.1 uncultured Owenweeksia sp.
ACCACATATACTTTATCTGTGACTAACGTAAGCAATGGATGCACAGGAACGGGTACAGTTACCGTAACCGTCAATACCACGCAGCCAACGGTGAATGCTGGGCCTAACCAGAGCATTTGTAGCGGTCAATCGGTGACGTTGACGGCCACTGGAGCCAATACCTACACATGGAACAACGGCGCAATTCAAGGAGTGGCCTTTAATCCAACATCTACTCAAACGTACACCGTGCAAGGAACCAATTCAGCCAACGGCTGCCAGGGTACAGCTCAAGTCACGGTAACGGTGAATGCCTTGCCAACGGTTTCCGCAGGACAAGGACAATCGGTATGTTTGGGCACCGCTGTAACACTGAACGGTTCAGGCGCTGCTTCTTATACCTGGGGCAACGGAGTCAACCACGGAGTAGCCTTCACGCCAGTATCAACACAAACCTACACGGTAACAGGAACAGCTGCGAACGGTTGTACCAATACGGCGCAGGTTACGGTTACGGTGAATCCGCTTCCTTCGGTAAATGCCGGACCGGATCAAAGCGTTTGTGCGGGAACGGCGGTCACATTGAGTGGGTCTGGAGCTAATACGTATACGTGGAATAACGGTGTTAGCAACGGCGTTGCCTTTACCCCAACAACTACGCAAACCTACACGGTTACGGGTACTAACGCCAACGGGTGTCAGAATACGGATCAAATTACAGTAACGGTAAATGTTTTACCAGCGCCAACGGTAGTTGCCAATGGAACAGCACCATATTGTCCGGGAACGAATGTGGTATTAAGTACCACAGCAATAGCAGGGTATACCTACCAATGGTATTTTGGTCAAAACATCATCAATGGAGCCGTTTCAGCAAGTTATACGGTAACGACAGCCGGAACCTACTCCGTGAAAGTAACCGCACCGGGTGGATGTTTTGCTACTTCGAACAGCATAATGGTAAGTTATTTAAATCCTACGATCACAGCCCAGGGTCCAACCAACATATGCCAAGGCGGAAGTGTGGTGTTGCAAACAGCCAGTGGAACAGGTTTCCAATATACATGGATGAAAAACGGCATGTCGATGTTGAATGCAAGCAATAACGCAACATTTACCGCCACGAGTCCAGGAACTTATACCGTTAAAATTGTTACGCCAAGTGGTTGTGTGATGTATTCGAATCCGATTACTGTGAGTTTCTTGGTGAACCCAACGGCGAGCATTAATGCCTCTGGTTCCTTGAATATCTGTGCAGGAAGTTCAGTAACCTTGAGTGCAGCGAATAATGCCAATGCTGTTACCTATCAATGGCGTAAAAATGGCATTAACATTTCAGGGGCTACTGCGCAAACCTATGTGGTAACGCAATCTGGTACCTATACTGTTGTGATTGCCAATCAGGCCTGTCCGAGCACATCTGCGGTAGTGTCGAATTCTTTAACGGTTCAAGTATTCACGGTACCTAATCCAATTATATCCGCTACTGCAACAGTGGTCACACCGGGGGTATCGGTTACCTTAAGTACTGCAAATGGGGTAGGAAACACCTATCAATGGTATAAATTATTGGGTACCACTTGGCTGGCACTTCCGGGGGCAACGCAGTCAACGTATACCACGTCGTCGTCTGGATCATTCAGAGTGAAAGTAACGAACATGTATGGCTGTTGGAAGTATTCCAATTCGATAACCATTGCAAGTTATCAAATGCCTGAGCAAGGGGTAACTTGTTTATCGGATGGCATCCATGTGAAGCACGGGGCAGAAGTTCCGTTGGAAGGAACATGGTATGAAGAAACGACCGTTGTTCGCACGCGAATCGCTGCGGAGTGGAACGAAGGTGCACAGGAATGGGTGTTGACAGGAAAAACTGAAGGTAACTTCGTATTTGTTACCATGGAGGAGGAAGTAGAGATGCAATGGATGCGTGTGGTAGATGGTTGTAGGGAGCGAACCTTGGTAGCTTATCCAAACCCAACGTGGAATGTGGTGTATTTGAAAGGCTTAGAAGCCTCGGAAAAACATTATGAATTACATGATGTCATGGGGAGGGTAGTATCCGTTGGAAATCTATCTTCGGCACAAAATGCAATAGATATGTCCGACTTAGCGCCAGGAACGTATCGTTTGATGCTGCAAGGGTATGGGGTAATAGCGATTTTGAAGGAGTAGGATATTATAATTTATTGAGCTAGTTGCTATGAAATTGAATGAAAGGAGAATTTCAATATTCTTGCTGTTAGGTTGCTTATGGTTTAATTCATATGCACAAACCCTTACCGCCACCTTTCCCTCTATGGCGGGAGAACTCGTCCGTTTTGGGACCTTCCAAGGCATTCAATCGCGCACCCTCGACAGCGTGAAAGTAGGGCAAAGCGGCACCTTTTCGTTTTCCTTTAAAACCGATAAACCGGCTATAGGCTACCTCATCACGTCCGAGAATAAACCCTATTTTTTAATCCTCGATAAAAACGAGCGCATTCGTTTGCAAGGCGGTCACCTCAGCTATTCCGAAAGCGTTCAAATTCTTGAGGGTCAGCAAAACCAAGCCTTCGCCACCTACGCAGTTCAACATCCCCGAAGAGAACAAGCGCTCAGTGCGTGGGGATATTTGGAAAAGATATACACCCTCGACAGCCTCTTTGCTGTTCAAGCCGTTCCCTCTCAGGCCATCC
>CAYXHJ010000211.1:2667-3652 GCA_964464855.1 uncultured Owenweeksia sp.
AAAAGTTCGCATCAAACAAGAAGATCAAGCCTACCTTGAGGCGCTCAATCCTTCGTGGTACGTCCGTTGGTACTTGCCCATGCGAAGGTTGGTGAGCGACGTTTCCACCATTGCCCAATACCGTACCGAGGAAATTCCAGCGACCATCACCGCCTTTCGAACACTCGATTACACCGACGAACGCCTCTACCGCAGCGGTTTACTCAAAGACGCCATCGAAAGCCATTTCTGGCTCATAGAAAATTCCGGTCGCTCCTTGGATTCAGTATATATAGAAATGAAGGTGTCCATTGATTCCATGATGTTGCACCTCGTAAAAAACGAAACCCGCTTGAACGAAGTCACGGATTACCTCTTCGACCTGCTTGAGCGCCACTCCTTGTTTCAGGTGTCGGAATACCTCGCGTTGAAGGTGTTGAACGAGGGCAGTTGCACCCTCAATTCCGACTTGGCAAAACAGCTCGAAACCTACCGCGCCATGAAAAAAGGGAACATCGCACCCGATATGGAATTTAAGGTCAATTTGAAAACTTCACTTCCGAAACTCAAGAAACTATCCGAACTTAAAAGTCCGTACACCTTGGTTGTTTTTGGGGCCAGCTGGTGTGAAACCTGTAAGGAAGAGGTTCCCAAAATTGCCAACCTGTATACAAAATGGAAAGGCAAAGGGGTGGAGGTGGTCTTTGTTTCATTGGACGAAACCAAAGAAGCTTTTGAGCAGTTCGTGCAACCGTTTCCTTTCACTTCCTACTGCGATTACGGCAAATGGAACAGCCCGATTGCCACTGCATATTACGTGTTTGGGACCCCAACCATGTTTTTATTGGACGCTAAGCGAGAAATCCTGCTTCGTCCAAATTCCATCTCTCAAATGGATGCGTGGGTGGATTATTTTTTGAAGTAGCATTAACTACAGGGTACAATAACTGAGTGCAATCACAGGGTGCGGAATTAATTCCGCACCCTGTGATTTATTTGCTTAATC
>CAYXHJ010000212.1:0-3631 GCA_964464855.1 uncultured Owenweeksia sp.
TGAACGAAGTGGGCCTGGATTCCTGCCGCCTCCCACGCCCGCTGGTTGTAGGATTCAAAAAAGTAACCGCGCTCGTCTGCGAACACTCGGGGGCGTACTTCGTAGACGTCGGGGAGGGGAGTGGGGACAAAATTCATGGACGTTGAAAATGGTGTTGAACCAACCGGTGAAGTTCTTGCCCGGCTCCTTCGTTGCCCGCCACGATTTCGCGGTGGTGCACCAAGGTGCGGTCTTCCGGGGTGTGGGAGCCGAAGGAGCCCGCCCAGCCGCCTGCTTCGCGCACCAGCAAAATGCCGGCGGCCACGTCCCAAGGCGACAATCCGTGCTCAAAAAAAGCTTCAAACCGGCCGCAGGCCACGTAGGCCAAGTCGGTAGCCGCACTTCCCAACCGCCGAACCCCGCGGGTTTGGCGAAAGCACGCTTGAAGCGCAGCGGTGTAGGCGGTCATTTCTCCGAAATCGTAGTAGGGAAATCCCGTAGCCACCAAACTGTCTTTCAGGTTTTGCGTTGGCGATACGCGGATGGGGTTTCCGTTGCAGCGCGCACCGCGTCCCAACTCCGCGGCAAAGTACTCATCTTGCCCCAGTTCGTAAACGGCAGCAGCCACCAACGTGTTTTGGTGCAAAAGTCCAACACTTACCGCGTAGGTGGGAATTCCGTGGATGAAATTGGTGGTGCCGTCCAGCGGGTCCACCACCCAGTCCCAAGAACCGTCTGGGGAAGGAGCGCCGCTGCCTTCCTCAGCAATGAATCCGGCCTCCGGCAACAAAACACGAAGGGCCTCCACCAGCTGTTTTTCCGCTTCTTGATCGACGTAACTCACCAAAGCGTTTAACGACTTGGTTTCCACGGCGGAAGTGGAAAAGCTCCTACGCTCGTTGGCAATGTAGCGTCCAACCGGACGTATGGCGTTTTCAAGCGCTTGGGCAAAGGCAGCGTCCATCATGGGATTAGGGCTTCTTGCGTTCCGTCGGGTCGAAGCGAACCGACCCGAACGTGTTCCACGGTGTTGGCGCGACTGGGGTCGAAGGGTCGGCTCAAACGGAGGTAATTTTCCGTGTAGCCCAACAGGCGGCCGTCGCGGTCTTCGGTTTCCCACAAAACGCGCCGAAGGGAGCCTTCGTGGCGCAGGGCAAACTCGCGTTGCTTGATGGCGCTCAACAGGCGCAGTCGGTGGTTGCGGGCCTTGCGTTCGGCCACCGGAACCGCTCCGGGAAGTTCCACCGCCTCCGTGTTGGCCCGCTCCGAATACGTGAATACGTGGAGGTAACCAATGGGGAGTTGCTCCAAAAAGCGGTAGGTGTCCAGGAAGTGCTCTTCCGTTTCGCCGGGGAAGCCCACAATGACGTCCACGCCAATGCAGGCGTCCGGGCGGGTCGCTAAAATGCGCTCTACGCGTTCCTGGTAGAGCTCGCGTCGGTACCGACGCTTCATTTTGCCCAGAATTTCGTTGTTGCCGCTTTGGAGCGGAATGTGGAAGTGGGGAACAAACCGCTTGGAGTCGTGCGTGAAATCGACGATTTCGTTGCTCAACAGGTTGGGCTCAATGGAGGAAATGCGGATCCGATCCAGGCCTTCTACGGCGTCTAAGGCGTGCAGCAAGTCCAAAAAGGTATGCTCGTGGCGTTTGTTGCCAAATTCACCCTTGCCGTAGTCTCCGATGTTCACCCCGGTGAGTACTACCTCTTGAATTCCTTGATCAACAATGGATTGCGCATCACGGACCACCGCATCCACCGGAGCGGACCGGCTGATGCCGCGCGCCAAGGGAATGGTGCAGTAGGTGCATTTGTAGTCGCAACCGTCTTGAACTTTCAAAAAAGCCCGTGTACGGTCTCCAACGCTGTAGGCGCTGGTAAATTGATCCACGTCGTCGATTTCGCAGGAGTGCACCTCGGCGTGGGGACGTTTGGTCAAGTCGGCCAAAAAAGCCGGCAGGTTCATTTTTTCTTTGGCGCCCAAAACCAGGTCCACACCCTCCATGGCCGCAATTTCGCTGGGTTTCAGCTGCGCATAGCACCCCGTTACCGCCACAAAAGCATGGGGATTGGCCTTCAGCGCTCTGCGCACAATGGATTTGCACTCGGCATCCGCCTGCTGCGTTACCGAACACGTGTTGATGATGACCACGTCGGCCCCGTCCGCCAAATCCACTTTGGCATAACCGGCCTGAACCAGGTCCCGGGCCAGGGCTGAGGTCTCTGCAAAGTTCAATTTGCAGCCCAAGGTGTGAAAAGCTACTGTCGCTCCCATAGAACGTGCAAAGGTACGGACTACCTTTGCCTTGTGCGCGTTTTTTACCCCCTTTCCAACCGCCTTTTTCACCCCCTTTTGAGCGGGAAGGCCCGACTGTTCTCTCGTGCGGCCGGCCGGTCCGCGGCCGGGATTTTGGCATTGGGCCTGGTCATCCAATGCAGTTCTGGAACTCCGGGAGAAACCACGGATTCCAACCACCGGCGCGAGGCTCAGGTGTTTCGGTACAACGAACCCACCGGAATCGCCACCTTGGATCCCGCATTTGCCCGGGAACAGGCTACCCTTTGGACGGCTCGACACCTCTTTTCCACCCTGATTGAGCTGGACAGTTCGTTGCAGCCGCGTCCGTTGCTGGCCAAAAGTTGGACCCAAGCTGCAGACGGCAGCATTCGGTTTGTGCTGCGCTCGGACGTTTATTTTCACCACGGACCTGGATTGCCCCGCGGACGACGCGTGGTTGCCGCGGATGTGGTGTACAGTTTGGAGCGCTTGCGCAGTCCTACTTTGGCCGCTCCGGGCGCGTGGGTACTGGACGGGTTGGAGTACTTAAACGCCCCCAGCGACACCGTGGTGGAACTTCGCTTTGCGGCCGGCGGACCTTCCCCCTTTGGCCTTTTGTCCATGCCCTATTGTTCGGTGGTCCCGCACGAAAGTGTGGCGGCACTCGGGGCGGATTTTGGCAAGCACCCAGTGGGAAGTGGGCCTTTTCGGTTCCAAGCGTGGAACGACGGCGAAAAGTTGGTACTCCGGCGTAACAACCGTTATTTTGAGCAGGACGCCACCGGACGTCGCTTGCCCTACTTGGAGGCCGTTTCCATTCGTTTTATTTCCGATCGCCAGGCCGCTTTTTTGTCCTTTTTGAGCGGCGGGTTGGACGAAATCCACGGGGTAGACGCCGCGTACAAGGACCAGTTGCTCACGCCAACGGGTGAACTGCAGCCCGCACTACGGGATCGTTTGCGCTTGCACGTAGCGCCGTTTTTAAATACCGAGTATTTAGCATTGCGAATGGAAAATCCCCAGCCGGCCGTTCTGGCCGACGTTCGGGTGCGTCGGGCACTTTCGTTGGCGTTGGACCGTGCGTCGTTGGTTCGCCATTTGAAAAATGGAATGGGGGTGCCGGCCCACGGCGGCATGATTCCCGCAGGATTGCCGGGGTACCGGCCTGCTGCGGAGTGGGATGATCCGTTGCGCTACGCCCCGGAAGAAGCACGTGCCCTGCTTCGAGCGGCCGGCTGTTTGGATGCCTCCGGCTGGGTGGCTCCGGGCGGACCGCTGGTTTTGAGCACCACAGAATCCGGCCGCGACGTATGCGAGTTCATCCAAGGCCAGTGGGCCGCGGTGGGCATACCGGCCCGAGTGGAGGTGGTCCCTG
>CAYXHJ010000213.1:0-3612 GCA_964464855.1 uncultured Owenweeksia sp.
CCAGGAAGCGGTGCGGACGGTCGCTTGAATAAAGCCGATCTCCTTGCCTATTTGGCGAACCGCGGTTCTGCACCAGCCCCAGCTGCTCCTGCGGCACCTGCCTCTGCTGCTCCTTCTCCAGGTTCCCCTGCAGCGGCTCCCGCAGCAAATTCTGCTCCAAAATCATCCAGCTACACCCCACAAGAAGGCGACGAAATCATTGAAATGGACCGCATGCGCAAACTCATTGCGGACCACATGGTAATGAGCAAGTCCACTTCCCCGCACGTAACCAGTTTCGTCGAAGCCGACGTTACCAATTTGGTGCGCTGGCGCGACAAAGTGAAAAACGCCTTTGAAAAGCGCGAGGGCGAAAAAATTACGTTCACCCCCATCTTTATTGAAGCCGTTGCCCGGGCCATCAAAGATTTTCCCCTCATCAACATCAGCATCGATGGGGATAAAATATACCGGCACAAGAACATCAACATTGGCATGGCCACTGCCCTTCCTACCGGTAACCTGATTGTTCCGGTCATTAAGAACGCAGATCAGCTCAATTTGAGCGGCCTCACCAAACAGGTCAATGCCTTGGCCAACCGCGCCCGCAACAACCAATTGAAACCGGACGATATTCAAGGAGGCACCTACACCTTGACCAACGTGGGCAGCTTTGGAAACGTTATGGGTACGCCCATCATCAACCAACCCCAGGTGGCCATTTTGGCGGTGGGGGCCATCCGCAAAATGCCGGCTGTAGTGGAAACTCCAGAGGGTGACATGATTGCCATTCGCCACAAAATTTTCCTCTCGCATTCCTACGACCACCGCGTAGTAGACGGTGCTTTGGGCGGAATGTTTGTTCGCCGCGTTGCGGACTACTTGGAGGCTTGGGACGTGAACCGCGAAATCTAGGATGGCCGTTCTGCGCCTGGAGCGCCCCCTCTGTTTTTTCGACTTGGAAACCACTGGAATCCAAGTGGTGCACGACCGTATTGTGGAGTTGTGCATCGTTAAAGTCATGCCGGACAACGAACGCCGTTCCAAAGTTTGGCGCGTTAATCCGGGAAGACCCATCCCCGCTGCAGCCTCTGCGGTGCACGGCATTACCGATGAAATGGTGGCCGACTGTCCTCCGTTCTCGGAAATAGCGAATGAAGTAGGCGAATACCTGGACGGATGCGACTTAGCCGGCTTTAATTCCAATAAATTCGACATTCCCCTCTTGGCAGAGGAAATGCTTCGTGCAAACGTTGATTTTGATTTCCAAGGGCGCTTGGCCATCGATGTTCAAAATATTTTTCATCGATTGGAGGAGCGAACCTTAAGCGCAGCGTATAAGTTTTATTGCGGTAAGCCTCTGGAAAATGCACACACAGCAGAGGCGGATGTATTGGCTACCTTAGAAGTTTTGGAAGCACAACTGGACCGATACCCGGACCAACTGGAAAACGACGTCCGTTTTTTGGCTGCCTTTAGCAATCGACAAAAAGTAGTTGACTTTGCCGGATTTATTGCCTTTGACGCCGAAGGGCACGAAGTATTCACGTTTGGGAAACACAAAGGCCGACGCGTTCGCGAAATCCTCTTGAACGACAACGGCTATTTCAGCTGGGTCATGAACGCAGACTTCCCGTTGTACACCAAAAAAGCATTGGCTCAAATTCGCCAATCCATGCGATGAAAATTCTGTGCATTGGACGCAATTATACCGCACATGCGGCCGAACTGGGCAACGCCGTCCCGGAGGAACCCGTCGTCTTTTGCAAGCCAGACTCGGCCCTTTTGGGACGAAACCTTCCCTTTGTAGTACCATCTTTTAGCCAAGACATCCACCACGAGTTGGAAGTTGTTTTGCGCATTGGGAAAGTGGGGAAACACATTGAACCGCGTTTTGCCCACAAATACATCGATGCGGTCACCGTTGGATTGGACTTTACGGCACGCGATGTTCAATCGGAACTAAAAAGCAAAGGTCTTCCTTGGGAAAAAGCCAAGGGCTTTGACGGAAGTGCCGTTGTAGGCGCTTGGAGATCGCCGGAAGAATTGCGTGGATTGGAATTTTCATTGCGCAAAAATGGCGAGGTGGTGCAGCACGGGAGAGTGCAAGACATGATCCATTCCCCGGAACAAATTATTGCCCATTTGAGTCGGTACTTTACGCTGAAAACAGGAGATTTAATTTTCACAGGAACTCCAGCAGGTGTTGGTCCCGTTGCACCGGGGGACCACCTGGAGGGCATTTTGGCCGACGAGCCACTTTTCGCCATAAACGTGCGCTAAAAAGGCGCTGAAACGCAACGCGTTTCTACAGAAATCTTATATTTGTTGGATGCGGTATTCTGCAAAGACGAAACTATATCCCATGAAAGGAACTCTACGTCCCTTATTATCAGGCTTATTACTTCTTGGTAGCCTGGCGGCTTACGCCCAATCGCCACTCGTAAGTGTGAAATTTCGAGAACGGTTCGACGCTCCCTCGGGACCGGACAGCGTTACAACATTTCACACCACGCCGAACACTACCGTTCCCTACTGGAACGATACTACGGCGTATTTTGTGAGCCCGGGCAAATCGTACCATGCCAAAGTGGTACCCTTTGACTCCATTATTTTTGAAACCAACACGTTCTCTACCTTGGGCAACGTATTCGTCCGCCTGACCTTCGACCAAATTTGCAAGGTCCACTACGGTCAGCAGGCGTACATCATGGTCTCCAACAACAACGGTGCTACTTGGACGCGGTTGGGAGCTCCTCACTACCAAGGCCCCTCCTCCAACTTCAACGCGACCAGTCCGTACTTCAATGAAATTTCCTACCCAAATCCCTCAGCTTCAACCTATTGGGGCGGTTTAACTTTGACTGGGTCGGGAACCGCACCACAGCCTTCGTGGTGGATTCAAGAGACGTTTAACCTGAGTAGCCTTTTGGGAGGAGGACCTTCCGGCACGGGCAACGGATACGCGCAATGCAAAATCCGATTTGTATTGGAATACCGTACCCCACAAGGCCAAGCAGATCCCGCGGGTTGGTTTGTGGACAACGTGAAGGTGGAAGCCGCTCCTTGTGAATTGCAAGCACCCACTTTTAAATTCAGTATCCCAGGAGGAAGCCAACCCGTTGGTGCGCGTTACTTTGTAAACGAGAGCATCATTTTGCGTGCGCGGGATCCCAAAACGCAAGGAATCACATCCGGTGTGGACAGCGTTGTATTATTCTACAATAAAAACAATGCCGGTTGGCAGAATCTGAACATGACGGCGGTTAACCCAGCTGCTTGTCCAGACTCCTCCAACTATTCATATACCTTTACCGGATTGAACGTTGGCGATACCATAGATTGGTATTTGGAGATTTTCGATTGTACCTCGTGCATGAACAAAACGCGCGTGCCTGGGCTCTCGGCCAATCCGAATTTCTTCACTTTTTGGCGCAATCCTTCTCCACCCTCGGTCTGTGGAACCCCTTTGCCCAACTCTTTCCCCAACGTTATCACAACCTTCCCGTGGACGGAAACTTTTGACAATATTTCTTGGATTGCGGGCAGCGGTACCGGAGCCACAGGAACCACGCATCGCGGCATTTTTCCGGTTGGAAATCCGCCTGCAGGTCGAAACTGGACGGTGAATCC
>CAYXHJ010000214.1:0-248 GCA_964464855.1 uncultured Owenweeksia sp.
GCCACTACGCCAAGCATTACGGTTTCGCCTACACAAACCACTACCTACACCTGTATCATTACGATGAACGGTGCAACCACTACGCAGACACAAACCATTACGGTGAATCCGTTGCCAACGGTGAGTGCTGGAGCTAATCAAACTATCTGCGCAGGAACTACAGTTACGCTTAACGGTTCTGGGGCTACTTCCTACACCTGGAACAACAACGTGCAAAATGGATTAGCCTTTGCGCCCAACGCAACTCA
>CAYXHJ010000214.1:258-3558 GCA_964464855.1 uncultured Owenweeksia sp.
TACACGGTTACGGGCACCAACGCCAACGGGTGCAGCAATACCGCGCAAACCACGGTGACCGTGAATGCCTTGCCTGCAGCAAATATCACCGCACAAGGCGCGACAACCTTCTGCCAGAACAGCTCTGTGATCCTCAATGCCAATGCAGGAGCAGGCTTGAGCTACCAATGGTACAACAACGGAAGCGCCATCAATGCAGCCAACAGCGCTACGCTGCCGGTTAGCACCTCAGGGTCCTATACCGTACAAGTGACCAATGCTAACAACTGTTCTGCTACGTCGGCTTCTACTTCCGTTACAGTCAATGCCCTCCCTGCGGCCACCATTACGCCAGCATCCGCTACCACCTTCTGCCAAGGAGGATCAGTGGTGCTTAATGCCAATGTAGGACAAGGCCTTTCGTATCAATGGAACCTGAACGGTTCACCCATCAATGGAGCAAATGCCGTTTCATACACGGCGAATGCCACAGGGAATTACACCCTAGATGTTCTCAACAGCGACGGATGTTCGGCAACGTCTTCCGTAGTAAGCGTCATCGTTAATCCCTTACCTGCAGTAAGCGCAGGCGCCAACCAAACCGTTTGTGCTGGAAACGCGGTAACCTTGAACGGTTCCGGAGCGGCTTCCTATTCATGGAATAATAACGTTCAAAACGGAGTGGCCTTTACGCCCAACGCAACACAAACCTATACGGTTACCGGAACGAACGCCAACGGATGCAGCAATACGGCTCAAGTTACCGTAACAGTGAACGCCTTACCTACACCGTCCATTTCCTATGTGGGTTCACCAATCCTTTGTCAAGGAAGTGTATTGGCCTTAAATGCTACCGCAGGATCATCCTATTTGTGGTCCAACGGGCAAACCACCCAAAGCATTCAAGCAACGCAAGGTGGGGCATATACGGTTCAGGTAACCAATGCTAACGGCTGTGTGGGAACTTCGAATCCCGTAACGCTTACGGTAAATCCACTACCGGCTCCAAGCATCACGGCTCAAGGTCCTACCACCTTCTGTCAAGGGGGAAGCGTGGTATTAACCTCTACCGGAGCCACCAGTTATTCGTGGAGTACCAACGCGACCACGCAAAGCATTACAGTCACTACCTCGGGGCTCTACCAAGTCACTGTGGTGGATAATAAAGGATGTTCAGGATCTTCTGCACCCATCCAGGTGACGGTACTTTCACCGCCTTCGGCCACTATAACCACCATTGGAGCCAATGCCCTCTGTTCCGGTCAGAGCACCACGCTCTCGGCACCTGCAGGTAATGCCTATTTGTGGTCTAACGGGGCTACCACGCAAAATATTACAGTGAACGCTGCTGGAACCTATTCGGTACAAGTAACGAATGGGGCAGGGTGCAGTGCAACGTCAACGCCGACAACTATTTCAGTAAATCCAGTGCCTATAGCCACCATAACACCCAACGGAGTCACCAGTTTTTGCAACGGAGGCTCGGTGGTGTTAACTGCCAGTGCG
Organism: uncultured Owenweeksia sp.; assembly: GCA_964464855.1. GTDB lineage: Bacteria > Bacteroidota > Bacteroidia > Flavobacteriales > Schleiferiaceae > CAMDTE01. The sequence goes on from CAYXHJ010000214.1 coordinate 1,744, forward strand.
GGCAGTTCATATCTTTGGAATAATGGCGCGACTACGCAGTCCATTACGGTTAGTAATTCGGGTTCGTTTACAGTTACTGTAACGGGAGCAGGCGGTTGTAACGCCACTTCGTCTCCAACTACCGTAACGGTGAATGCCAATCCAAGCGCAAGCATCACACCAAACGGTCCTACCACCTTCTGCGCAGGAGGAACACTCTTATTGAGTGCCTCTGCGGGCAGCAGTTATTTGTGGTCGAACGGGGCAACCACGCCGAGTCTTTCGGTGAGTTCGAGCGGTTCTTACACCGTAACCGTTACCAACGGTGCGGGGTGTTCAGCAACTTCCTCGTCTGTCAATGTCGTGGTGAATGCGCTTCCAACGGTAAGTGGAGGTCCGAACCAAACCAGTTGTAGTGGAACGCCAATTACTCTAAGTGGTTCGGGAGCTAATTCTTACACCTGGAACAATGGCGTGAGTAATGGAGTAGCCTTCACGCCAGCGTCCACGCAAACCTACACGGTAACAGGAACGGCGGCTAACGGCTGTACGAATACCGCCCAAGTAACCGTAACGGTGAGTGCCGTGCCAACGGTGAGTGCTGGAGCAAATCAATCCGTTTGCCAAGGAGGATCGGTTACCTTGAATGGTTCGGGAGCTGCTACGTATACTTGGAATAACAATGTGCAAAATGGGGTGGCCTTTACACCGCTCGCTACCCAAACCTATATTGTAACAGGAACTTCCGCTAATGGATGTCAGGGTACCTCACAAGTAACCGTGACAGTAAATCAATTGCCAACGGTTGGGGCTGGGGTAAACCAAGCGATTTGTACCGGAAATTCAGTAACCTTGAACGCTACAGGAGCTTCAAGTTATGCATGGAGTAATGGTGTACAGAACGGTATTGCCTTCACACCTGCATCTACTCAAACCTATACGGTAACCGGAACGGCAAATAACGGCTGTACGAACACTGCGCAAGTAACGGTAACTGTGAATGCAACCCCAACGGTATCGGCTGGGAATAACCAATCGGTATGTGCTGGAACGGCAGTAACCTTAAGTGGTTCGGGAGCCAGCACCTATACCTGGAACAATGGCGTTAGCAACGGTGTAGCCTTCACGCCAGCTTCCACCCAAACCTATACTTTAACGGGAACAGCGGCGAATGGCTGTACGAATACCGCCCAAGTAACGGTCACGGTGAATGCCTTGCCTTCGATATCTGCCGGAAGCAACCAAACAATATGTGCGGGAACCGCAGTTACACTGAGTGGATCAGGTGCAACTACCTATGTTTGGAATAATGGTATAACAAACGGAGTGTCCTTTACGCCCGCATCTACCCAAACCTATACGGTAACCGGAACAGCAGCCAACGGATGTACCAATACTGCACAAGTAACAGTCACGGTGAATGCCTTGCCAACAGCGAATGCCGGAACGAATGCACTGATTAATTGTGTTAATTATCCGTTCGGAGTTTCTGTGGGTGCTGCGCCTCAAGCAGGGAATACCTATTCATGGTCTCCATCTACCGGGTTGAGTGCGACAAACATTGCAAATCCCTTAGCGAACCCTGCTGCAACTACTACCTACACCTTAACGGTTACCCAAACAAACACAGGATGTAGTGCAAGCAGTCAGGTGGTGATAAGTGTCAATAATGCTGCTCCTCAAGCCAATGCGGGCCAAAGTGCTACGATTACCTGTGTTAACAATACAGGGGGCGTGTTGCTAGGAAATAATCCAACGGGAGGATTAACGTACGCTTGGTCGCCGTCTACCGGGTTAAGTGCAAACAACATTGCCAACCCAATCGCCTCACCGGCA
>CAYXHJ010000215.1:0-3521 GCA_964464855.1 uncultured Owenweeksia sp.
ATGTCGGAAAAAATCTCGATGGTCACAGTGGGTGAGGAACTCATGTTTGTGGGTGTCGATGCATCCCGCGACGGGGAGTTAGTGAAGTTTGGGGTCTTCTTTGAACGCATTCCTACCACTCGGATCGTTTCTGCGGGTCCTTGGTGCAAAGGCCCTTCGTCCAAATGGGGCTGCGCCTCGTAAATATTCAAGGATTGCATTCCTACGAAGTCTTCCTGAAGCAGGGTGCGGGTATACAACCAGGCCTCGTCTTTGGGGCCACCGCTGGTCAGCGGAATTTGTTCCGGTCTAAAACCCTCCAGCAGCAAAGTGCCACCCGGTTTTAAAGCTTGAATACAGCTTTGGTGCAGGTGCGTGCGCAGGGCGGGTGGAAGGTGCGCAAAAACGAGCACCACCAAATCGTATTGGGCCTCCGGGAAGTTATAATCCTGCAGTTGCGCGGTGGTGTATTTCAACGAAACCCCTTGACTTTTAGCCCATTGAAGGGCTTTGCTTCGCGCAACCGCGCTGCCGTCAAAACAGTCCACTTGCCACCCAAGCGCAGCTGCGTAGACCGCATTTCGTCCCTCTCCCTCAAACACAAAAAGTGCTTTACCCGGGGTTAAATGCGCCAATTGATCCGCCAAGAAGGCGTTGGGCCGGGTGCCGTAGATGAATTCTGGAGCAGAATAACGATCGTCCCAAGGGGAGGTGTGGTTCATCCGAGGGTCAATCTTCGTGGTGGTCGTCTTCTTCCACAGGGGCGGGGTTTTCCGGTGATCCCATTCCGGGGCCGACGTCCGACCGAATTTCGGTGTGACGGATTTTTCCACCGTAATTGGCCGTGTAGGCACCGGCAAAACCGGTTAGGGTTGCCAAAAACACCACCACCCACCGAACAGGTTTGCCCCATCGATCGTGTTCGCCCAAAAACAATCCAACCAAGGCGCCCACGGTCAAGGATATCACCCAAATGTGGGTGACCTCGGCAACTTCCTCGTGTTCGTGAATCACGGCGTGGTCTGCCCAAGGTTGCGATTCAATGCGTTCTTCCGCCTCTTCCCCGCTGAAATGGGCGGCCCAACCGCCTGCAGCGGCCACCAGGGCAAATACGTAGCCGGCCCGACGCATTTGTTTTTGCAGTGGGTTGCTGCCCCAAACGAGCAACACGGCCGCAACCGGTGCCAAGAAAATCAAGGCGTGGGTGATGACCAAGTGGAAATGCGTAGCGTCCATCGTTCCGATTTTAGGTTATCAAAGTTCGTCAAAATTCAGGCCAAAAGAGCCAGCTGCCATACAATCTTTACGTGAATTTACCTTTTCGTGCAGCAGGAGCCGGCACTTTCTGAAGGGAGTTTCTGATGGGAATTGGAGGCCTTCGGGTGGTGAGTGGGCTCCAAGCTGTTGGAGCGCGGTTGAAGGGTCGTGGTCGGGTGCGTTTGGTGCGACGCCACGTTTAGGGAACCGTCGGTTGGACTCAAAAAGGGAATCCCCAGTCCCGCGCCGCGCAAAATAAACCACAAGCCCATCGCAACACCCAGTACGGCGCTGGCGGCCTTCCAGCGCTTCATCCAGGGCGGAGAAAGGTGCTTTCCAAGTGCTTGCAACAGCACCAGGGGCAAGGCCGTTGCGGCACCAAAACCCATCAAGAACTGCACGCCACCCAGCCATCCACCAAAGGCAGAAGACGTTGCCAACGCGGCATAGACCATTCCACACGGCAGCAGTCCGTTCAACCCACCCAACACCGACGCATTCAGCACTCCGGATGTGTTTTTTAAGGACCAAGTACGCCACTGCAGCAAGCGCTTGTGCCACGGTGTTTTTTGGGTGGTGCAGCACGCGGGTTCAGAAAATTGCTCTTGCCAGGACGTGGCCAGCAGGAACACGCCGGATGCAATGCTGAGCCAACGCTGACCGGTGGCCATGGGGGCAAGCGTCATGACCAACATGCCCAACAGCAGATAGGATCCCGTACGGGCTCCGTGGTAAGCGGTCAACGCCGTCCAGTGGGAGCGGGTCTTGCCCATGGCAATCACCAAGGGGCCGCACATGCCCAGGCAATGTACCGCGGCAGACAGGCCCAATAGAACCCCGGCCACCCATGCGGATGATCCGTTGATTGGTGCAACCCATTGTTCCATTATCTGGGGCCGTAAAATTGAGTGCGAATCCGGTCTACCTCCACGCCGTCCAGAAATACCACCAGTTCCACCTTGTTTTTGGAACCGTGAACGTCTTTTTTGGACAACCAAAGAAAAAATGAACCCTTGGTCATGCCTTTGGCGTCTGCTTTTTGAGCCGACGGTCCAATCCATTGTATGCTTCCCGGAGCATCGTTGGGCAGAGCCATGCTCAACACGCCTTCACGCCCGGATTTATTGATCAATTTGTAGGTGTAGAGGTTGGTGTACGCGGTATCGTGTACCTGAAAAGTTTGGCCGGGTGCTCGCAAAACGGTGGCTTCCACTTTCAAGCGCAGGAAGAGCAGCGCCGCCATCAATATGCTCAATGCTGCCAACAGAACCGTGTAGGCTTTGAGACGAGGAGTGTAGGTAAAGGGCTTTTTCTCCGCAATGTTTGCCTCAGACGCAAACCGTATGAGTCCGGGATCTTGGTGCGTTTTCAGCATGACCTCGTCGCAGGCGTCGATGCACGCGGTGCAATTGATGCACTCCAATTGGGTGCCGTTGCGGATGTCGATGCCGGTGGGGCAGACCTGAACGCAGAGTCCGCAATCCACACAGTCACCTTTTCCAGCCGCGGCACGGTCTTCGCCTTTGCGAAGGGGAGCCCGTTCTTCGCCCCGGACGCGATCGTACGCAATCACAAGGGAGTTGCGGTCCAACAAAACGCCTTGCAGCCGACCGTACGGGCAAACGATCAAACACACCTGCTCGCGGAACCAAGCAAACACAAAAAAGAAGACGCCGGTAAAGATCACGATGGCAGCAAATCCTCCCCGGTGCTTGGCGGGTCCCTCCTCCACCAGTTGCAACCAGGCGTCGGTTCCAATTAAGTACATCAAAAAGGTGTTGGATACGGCAAAGGATACCAATGCAAAGAGGGTGTTTTTGAGCAAACGCTTGCGGATTTTCTCTGCGTTCCAGGGTTGGTTGTGCAACTTGATCTGCGCGTTTCGGTCGCCGTCGATCCAGTATTCAATCCGACGAAAAACGTGTTCCATGAAGATGGTTTGCGGGCAAATCCAACCGCAGAAAAGCCGGCCCAATGCGATGGTAAATAAGGCAACGGCCAGGACGGAAAGCAGCATAAGGATCACCAGCAGGTGGAAGTCTTGCGGCCAAAAGACTTGTCCCAACAAGATAAACCGACGGTGAAGTACGTCCAGTTGAAGTAGGGGCATGCCTCCAATGCGCAGCCAGGGGCCGGAAAAGAGGAAGGCCAGAAGCAGGTAACTCACCCGTTGGCGCCAATCCGTAAATTTTCCGGTGGCCCGTTTGGGGTGAATGTGCAAACGTTTGCCGTCTGCAGAGATGGTGCCGATGGAGTCGCGGAAGGCTTCTCGGTTGTCCGATGTG
>CAYXHJ010000216.1:0-212 GCA_964464855.1 uncultured Owenweeksia sp.
AGTACGGTAGAGCCATAAAGCCCCAGCGAAGCCAGGAAGACTACCAGAATCAAAATGCCCAGGGTGGCCAAGCGTTCCGTACGCAAAACGCGGAACAAGGCAGATTGCTGTTCCTCCAGCGGCACCCAGCGAACGCCTTGGCTGCGGTCCGGACGACCGTCGGTCCACTGCTGGAGGTCCTGCGTGCGCACCAAAGGTCCGCTCGGCTGAAT
>CAYXHJ010000216.1:285-3520 GCA_964464855.1 uncultured Owenweeksia sp.
CCAGCTCCGGGTGAACGGTGAACGAGCCGTTGGGTTGAAAAAATCCACTTTGGAGCTGCGGTTCCAAGTCCAGTAGGTTGTTCACTTCCAGGTTGGCGTTAGAAGGCAACCAGATTTCCAGTGCGGGCCAGTCCCGACTGCCTTCCAGGCCCAGGGTGGTGGCCACGTTGGCGCCCAGCATGAAGGAAGTGGCTTTTGGGGTCCAGGGCCAGTGGGCAAGGTCTTCCTGGTGCACCAACGTGAGCGTTACCACGCACTCATTCAATCCGTTGCGCAGCAGTACCTGACGTTCCACCACGGGTATCAGGTGGGCGTTGGCGGGTAAGGCGGGGGACCAGGCGCGCCGCAGGCGCGCCACGGTTTCCATGGAAAGGGAAGAGGAAGTACTGTCCGGTTCCGCGGTTGCGGCGGGGTAGGCCGGACGGTACACGTCCAAAACAGACTGCTCCAAGCCGTTGAAGGCACTGAGGACCACCACCATGGCGGCCGTACCCACGGCCAAACCGAGGGCAGACGCCCGGGTAACCCACTGCGCCATGCGCGCCTTACGGCGTCCGCGCAAATAGCGCCACGCCACCAACAAAGGGGTGTAGACGCGTCCCATGGTTGGGGTTAAAGGATGGGGTTTTCGCCGCCTTCGCGCAGCAATCGGTCAATCGTTGCCTCGTAATCCAAGGAATCGTCCGCGTGGTAGTTCAATTCCGGAACTACCCGCATTTGGTGGCGAACCAATTGGCCCACCTGGTTGCGAATGGCGGATTTGTGCTCCTCAATGTAGGCCATGGAATCCGCGGTGCGGTCCGTAGGGAATATGCTCAGGTAGATTCGTGCCATGCCCACGTCCGGAGTAACCCGTACTTTGGTGACGCTCCACAGGGTGCCCGGGAAATCCAAGGCTGCCCGTTGGCGCAAAATTTCCGCGACGTCGCGCTCCAACAGGCGCGCCATTTTCTTTTGGCGAGTACTTTCCACAGTGCAAAGGTACGGAATTGACTGTCCGCGGCAGACCGGGAATTCCCCGTACCTTTAAACCCCATGAAAGGCTACTGGCGCGTACTCTCCTATGCGGCCCCATACCGCAACCATGCGGCTTTGGCGGCTCTTTTCCAGGTCTTTTTCACCCTCTTCAGTCTGGCAGCCGCCGGCATCCTCATTCCGGTGCTGGACCTGCTCTTTCAGCAGACCCCGGGCACCCACATTCCCTATCCCGAGAGTATTCGTTCCATAACCGACGTCAAGGCAGCCCTTTCCGCTTGGGTCAGTCAATTGGTGGCTACCCGCGGTCATTCCGGAGCCTTGCTGTGGGTGTGCGGCGCGGGATCGTTGGCGTTTTTGTTCAAAAACCTGTTTCACTACCTCTCGTTGGCCTCTGTGGCACCGCTCCGAACGGGCGTGGCGCACCGGCTCCGCGTGGATTTGTACCGCAAACTGCTGTCCATGCCCCCGGGAACGTACACCCACAAGCGCAAAGGAGACATGCTTTCCCGCGCCAGCACGGACATGACGGAGGTGGAGTGGTCCATGCTCAACACCTTGGAATTGGTGGTGCGCGAGCCGCTCCTCATTTTGGGCTCCCTCACCATTTTGCTCAGCATGAGTCCGCGCCTGACGCTCTTCTTGCTATTGGTGCTACCGTTGTCTTTTACCCTCATACAAACCGTGGGCAAGAGCTTGAAACGATCCAGCGTCCAAGCCCAATCCCAGTTGGGCCGTGCCTTGGCCCTTTTGGACGAAACCCTCAGCGGCCTGCGCGTGGTGCAGGCTTTTCGGGCGGAACGCCTCCTGACGGCCTCTTTTGAACGCGCCAGCGAAGCCACTCGGGCCACGGCCACGCGCGTGTTGCGTAAAAAAGACGCCAGTTCTCCCCTGTCCGAATTTTTGGGCGCCTCCATCCTCCTGATGGTCATTTGGTACGGCGGACGCCTGGTTTTGGACGAAAAAAGCTTGTCCGGCTCTGCCCTCATGGGGTACGTGCTGTTTTTTTATCAACTCATCCCTGCGTTTAAGGCCTTGACCCACGCGTTTTATGCCATCCAACGCGGCAATGCGGCGGCGGAGCGCATTTTTGAGGTATTGGATTGGCCCGACGAGCTCCCGGATCCAGTTGTCGGGGAAGGTGCTCCAAAAGAGGTAGAAGCACGGGGGGCTGCGGGCACCTCCGCCCTGGAATTTTCCTCGGAATTGCAGTGGAACAACGTTTGGGTTCGGTATCCGGAGTCGGATTCACCGGCTGTTCGGGGCATTACCGCACGGGTTGGTAAAGGGCAAACGGTGGCTTTGGTTGGCCCCAGCGGCGGTGGCAAAACCACCTTGCTCAACTTGCTTCCGCGTTTCTTGGATCCCACCGAGGGAAGCGTCACCGTGGACGGCGTGGACGTTCGTCATTGGCCCAAAGAGCGCGTTCGCGCCCTGTTTGGGTTAGTTTCTCAAGACTCCTTTTTGTTCCACGACACCGTTTGGGCCAACCTCACTTTGGGCAAGCCAAACGCCACTTTGGAGGAGGTAGAGGCTGCTGCGCGTGCTGCGCAAGCCCACGAATTCATCACCGCCCTGCCGGACGGGTACCAAACCTTGGTGGGCGAAGCTGGAACACGTTTTTCCGGTGGCCAAAAGCAGCGTCTCGCCATCGCTCGGGCCCTTTTGGCCAAACCCCAGATTTTGTTGCTGGACGAGGCCACAGCGGCCCTAGATGCGGAAAACGAGCGCGCCGTGCAAGCGGCCTTGGACGTCCTTCTGCAGGGAACTACAGCGGTGGTGGTGGCGCACAGACTCTCCACCGTGCAGCACGCGGACTGCATTTTGGTGGTAGACGCAGGCCAGCTGGTGGAATCCGGAACGCACGAGGAATTGATCCGTCGGGACGGATTGTACGCCCGGTTGGTGCGCTCGCAAGAGTTGCGCGCTTAATTCCGGAAGGCGGTACCTTTGCGCCGTGAACAAGATTGAACACCTAGGAATCGCCGTAGCCAACCTGGAAGAGGCGGAGGCCCGTTGGTCCCAGTTGCTGGGGGTAGAACCCTACCGCCGGGAAGAAGTGCCCACGGAAGGGGTGCGCACCTCGTTTTTTCAGGTAGGGCCCAACAAGATCGAGTTGTTGGAAGCCATGCACGACGAAAGTCCCATCGCCAAGTTCATCGCCAAGCGCGGGGAAGGAATCCACCACACCGCGTTTTCCGTAACAGACATCAAGCTGGAAATGAATCGCTTGCAAGCACAGGGCTACCGTTTGCTCTCC
>CAYXHJ010000217.1:0-3512 GCA_964464855.1 uncultured Owenweeksia sp.
CTCTCATGTGAACAGCTAGGCGAAAAGCCATTTCAGCTTCTTTCGATTTGCCCTGGGCTAATCTACTTGCATTTGCAAACGTTACACGTCTGCCTGCCTCGTCGTAAATTCGAGTGCCAAATTGCTTTAAGGGCGCTTGTGCAAACAAATTCAACCCCAATGGGAGTAAAATTAAGAACAGCAGATACTTTAGATTTTTCACGCGAATTCAATTAAAATTGGTTAAAACAAATGTACCGGTTGAAGCATAATCGTATATTTGTAAAATACAAACACTACTGGTAATGACCCCCACCTCCGGAGACCTCATTCGCGCCACTCGCCAAGCGCGCGGATACAACCAAGAGTACATCGCACTGAAGTTGGGCATTACCCAGCAATCCTATTCCAATTTGGAAAAGAACCCCGACGGAGCTACCCTGGGGCGTCTTCGGGAACTGGCCAAGATCTTGGAGGTGGACCTGCTTACGTTGATTGGGGAAACGTCTGCCTTGGTGCAAAACAACCTCAACCAGCAGGGTGGTCAGGCCGCTGCCAGCATGGTCATTCACCAAAATTCGGAGCAAAAAGAGGCGTATCAGCGCATGATCGACCACCTAGAGGCGGAAAGCGAATTCCTGCGCAAAGTTTTGGAGCAGCACGGTCGATCCGTTTGATGGTGCGCACCTTAGCCAGCTTTATTGCCTGCAGCGAGGACGGTTACATCGCCACACCGGAAGGGGATATTTCCTTTTTAGACCGGGCCGCCCTGGAGGGCGAAGACTATGGTTATGCAGCCTTCAAGTCCCACGTAGATACGGTGTTCCTGGGACGCAAGACCTACGAAAAGGTAGCTTCCTTGGGCTTTCCAGACCCGCATCCGGAGTGTACCCTCGTGGTTTTTTCTCGCCAAGCTGCGCCGGCCAACTGGGCCGAAAGCGCGCGCCGCATATGGACCTCCGAAGACCCCGTTCCATGGGCACAAAGAATGAAGAGCCAACCGGGCGGTGTTTTGTACTGCGACGGAGGAGCAGAACTGCTGCATCAACTTTTACAAGCTGGATTGGTAGATCGATGGATCATCACCACCGTGCCCGTTTCGTTGGGCCAAGGAATACCTCTTCTGGATCGCCCCAACCGACTGGAGGATTTTTCGTTGGAAAACACCACGAGGTACCCCAACGGAGTGGTGCAACAAACGTATGCCAAAAAAGTGTCTGTGGACGCTTAAAAAACCAATGACTCGCTAGGCAGAAAGGCCGTCGGAATACGTTTGAAACTGATTCAAGATGGCTTGCCAACCGCCCTGCTGCATTTCGTGGGGGTTTTCCGATTCCGGCTCAAACCACTCGTCTACACGGCACCCCTCCTCCGTTGGGGTCAAATGCAACTCCATCGCGCGGCCGTCGCCCAGTTCGGCAACCAATCGGAGCGGATACTCTGCTTCCAAAACGCGTCCGGCAAAATCAAATCCAAACGAACCGTCGCGCGCTTCCATGCGGATGGAAAAAGTCCCCCCGGCTTCCGGGGTGAATTCCGCGGATGGACAATGCCAACTTTCGTGGGCGAAATACCAGTGAATCAAATGATTAGCGCCAAAAAGACGCTCCCAAGTTTCCGCGGGCGTGGCCCGCACGGTGGTGCTGACGTGTAATTTCATGACTGCGAAAGTAGCACGGTGCAGCCGTTGAACACAGCGTGGCTGCGGGAACGTGAACTTCCGAAAAGAAATCGATTTAATGAATCGGGCCCTAGCTCAATACTCCAACAACGCGGAGGCCCAAGTAAATCCGGCCCCAAAGGCCGCCAAACACACCGTGTCCCCTCGTTTTATGGAACCGTCGCGAACGGCCTCGCTCAAGGCAATGGGAATGGAAGCCGCGGTGGTGTTGCCATACCGCTGAATGTTGTTGTACACTTGGTCGTCCCGGAGGCCCAACTTTTCCTGCACGTACTGCGCTATCCGCAGGTTCGCCTGGTGCGGAACCAAACAGTCCAAATCCTGGGGCGTCTTGCCGTTGGCCTGCAGCGCTTCACCAATGACTTCCAGAAACCGAACCACGGCGTTCTTGAAGATGAAGTTCCCGTTCATGTGCGGGGCAAAAACCGACGGATCTGCGTGGGTGGCGGCAATTTCGTCCATCCAGTGCAAGGCCGACGGTCCCTGCATGGCCAATTCCTTTGCGTGTTCGCCCTGCGCGTGCAGGTGCACGCTGTGAATGCCCGCGCGGCCCTCCGGCGCGCGGGAAACCACCGCTGCGCCAGCGCCGTCGCCAAAAATCACGGTCACGTGCCGTGCTGCGTCGCTCTTCTCCAACACCGGGCTCTGAAGCTCCGATCCAATCACCAAAACGTTGCGGTACTGACCGGTCTTCACGTAGGCGTTGGCAATGCTCAAGCCGTACACAAATCCGCTGCACGCGTTCCGCACGTCCGTGGCGCCCACGTTGGGAATGCCCAGCAGGGACTGCACCAAAACACCGTTGCCTGGAAAATAATAGTCCGGCGACAGCGTGGCAAAAACAATGTGGTCGATTTCCGACGCCTCCATTTCCGCGTGCTCCAGCGCGTTCAACGCTGCTTGGTGCCCCATGGTGGCGGAACTCCAACCTTCCCCCGGCTGCACCCACCGTCTCGTTTGGATGCCCGTGCGTTCCTGAATCCAGGCATCGCTGGTGTCCATCCATTGGCTCATCTGGTCGTTGGTGATGACCGTGGGCGGTAAAAAGTGGCCGAGGCCGCGGAGGTAAGCGTTGTGCATGGCGCGCGGTTTTGAAAGGTTTCGTTTGGGTAACAGCCCGACGCTCCTTGCGGTTCATCCAACTCTTGCTCCGTGGGGAAAGTAGCACGAAACACTACTTTTCGGTACCTTTCCCCCATGGAAAATTGGAAACAAACGCTGGGCGCTGTGGCGGTGGGCTTGCTCGCGCTTTTTGTAGGCGGAATCACCAACATGGGCATTGTGCAAGCAGGCGGCGCCCTTTGGCCCGTAGATCCCCAGTTCAACCTGAACACGATGGAAGGCCTGCAAGCGGCTTTACCCACCTTTACAACCGTGCAGCTGCTGTACCCCGTCTTGGCCCATGCGGCCGGTACCTTGGTGGCGGCTTTGATTGTGGCCCGATGGGGTCTTTGGCCGGTTTTCAGTGCCTACCTCTTCGCCGGACTGTTCTTTCTGGGCGGCTTGCAAATGGTTTGGATCCTGCCTGCGCCCTTGTGGATGGAGGCTCTGGACTTGACCTTGGCCTACTTCCCCATGGCCTGGTTGGCGTTGCGCACCCAGAAAAAGACCGTAGTACCGGCTTAACCGCCGTTAGCGAAGCCAGCGGTACACCTCGCCATCGCCCGTGCGGAGCGTGTACCAACCGGGGGCCAGGGCGCGCACGTCGGCCTCGCCCCGCTCGGCCGGCCAGCGCTCCACGCATCGCCCGGCAGCATCTACAACCTCCACCCAACCCACGTAGGGGGCCCAGTTCAGCCGATCCTGCGACGGATTGGGCCAAAAGCCCACTTGTGGGTTTTCCGTCTCTGCC
>CAYXHJ010000218.1:0-3483 GCA_964464855.1 uncultured Owenweeksia sp.
GCTTGCATGTATTTGCAGGTGCTGAGCACACCCACCAAGCACAAACGCCTACTGTTGTCAACCTGAACGAAATTTTCTAAGCGATGTCTCAAACGCACGCCATCGGTCGCCGCAAGACCTCTGTTGCACGAGTTTACATTAAGCCCGGCAACGGAACCATCACCATCAACCACCGCGACCTGAAGAACTACTTCGGTACTGCAGCTTTGCAGTACAAAGTATTGCAGCCATTCGCTTTGACCAATTTGGTGGACCAGTACGACGTGAAGGTGAATGTTGAGGGCGGTGGCATCACCGGTCAGGCAGAAGCCATCCGCATGGCCATCAGCCGTTGCTTGGTCTCCATCAACAGCGAGAACCGTCCGATGCTCAAGCCAGAAGGCTTGCTCACCCGCGACCCGCGCATGGTGGAACGCAAGAAGTTCGGTCAGAAGAAGGCCCGCAAGCGCTTCCAGTTCTCCAAGCGTTAATCGACCTTTTCTTTTATCGGTTTGTTTAGTATCCAAACCGGTGCGACTCGGAGTGTACTCCGGCTACCCATCGGTTGTTTTTTGTGAATGTAAACCCAATATCCATGGCCCAAACGCCAGACATCCAAACGCTGCTTGACGCAGGCGTTCACTTTGGTCACCTGACCCGCAAGTGGAATCCCCACATGGCTCCCTACATTTTTATGGAGCGCAACGGAATCCACATCCTGGATTTGAACAAAACGCAGCGCAAGTTGGCGGAAGCCACCGACGCCATGGCAAAAATTGCCGGAAGCGGTCGCAAGATTTTGTTTGTTGCCACCAAGAAGCAAGCCAAAGAAACCGTTTCTGAAACGGCCAAGGCGTTGAACATGCCGTACATCACCGAGCGCTGGCCCGGCGGTATGTTGACCAACTTTGTAACCATCCGCAAGGCCATCAAAAAGATGACCAACATCGACAAGATGAAAGTGGACGGAACGTTTGACACCCTTTCCAAGCGCGAGCGTTTGCAAGTGGATCGTCAGCGCGCCAAGTTGGAAAAGAACTTGGGTTCCATCGCAGACATGAGCCGTCTTCCCGCTGCACTGTTCGTTGTAGACGTAATGCGCGAGCACATCGCTGTTGCTGAAGCACGCAACTTGGGCATCCCCGTATTTGCGATGGTGGATACCAACAGCAACCCGCACTTGGTTGACTTTGTGATCCCGTCCAACGACGACGCTACGAAGTCCATCTCCTTGATCATGGAAACGGTGGCTGGCGGCATCCGCGAGGCTCTTTCCAACCGCAAGGAAGAGAAAGAAAAGTCCGGCAACGAAAAGCTGGCCAAGAAGGCCGCGCAAGCTGCGGAATAACGCAAACTTAACGGCGCGGCCCCAGGGCCGCGCCTATTTTTACCGCCTGTACCAACGGACTTCCGGAATCGGTACGGCACGCCACAAAAGTCAAATCCGAATTAAATTCAAAACGCCATGGCCATTACCGCTGCCGACGTAAACAAGCTGCGCCAAATCACGGGTGCAGGCATGATGGACTGCAAAAACGCCTTGGTCGAAGCCAACGGAGACTTCGAACAGGCCATTGACAACTTGCGCAAGAAAGGTCAGAAGATTGCCGCCAAGCGCGCCGATCGCGACGCCACCGAAGGTGCTGTTATCGCCAAAGCCAACGGCGATTCAACCCGCGGCGTGGTTATTTCTTTGAACTGCGAGACCGACTTTGTTGCCAAGAACGACAGCTTTGTAACGCTGGCCAATCAATTGGCAGACGCCGCTTTGGCCGGTTTCCCCGCCACGAAGGACGAGTTGTTGGCCCTTCCGTTCGAGAACGGTACCATTGCCGACAAGTTGACCGAGCAAACGGGTGTGATTGGTGAGAAAATTGAGATCGCTTTCTACGAGCGCGTTGAAGGTGCTTTCGTTGCTACCTACATCCACTCCAACAACAAATTGGCTACCGCGGTAGTGTTGACGGCTGCTGCCCCTGAGGCAGGCCGCGACGTTGCGATGCAAGCCGCTGCCATGAACCCTGTTTCTTTGAACAAGGACAGCGTACCTGCAGAAGTATTGGAGCGCGAGTTGGAAATCGCCCGCGAGCAAATCCGTCAAGAGGGCAAGCCCGAGGAGATGGTTGAGAAAATTGCTCAAGGAAAATTGAACAAGTTCTTCAAGGAGAGCACCTTGGTGGAGCAAGAGTTCATCAAGGACAGCAAAATGACCGTGGCCCAGTACTTGGACAGCGTTCAGAAAGGTCTGGCTGTGGTGGATTTCCGCCGCGTTGGCTTGGGTGTTTGATCCCTTATAGAACCGAGAATGAAGGAAAGGGGCCCCTGCGGGGCCCCTTTTTTTGTGCTTGTTCGTTTTTGTTTCTTTTGAGTGAACATACTCCATTCAGAAGCCGTTGGGTCAACGTATCTTTGATCTTTGATGAAGTACAAGCGAATTCTCCTCAAGCTCAGCGGCGAAGCGCTGATGGGCACCCAGTCCTACGGCATTGAGCCGGCCCAATTGCAAACCTATGCGCGCGAAATTAAGGCGGTAGTGGAATTGGGGGTGCAAGTAGGCATTGTCATTGGTGGTGGAAATATTTTTCGCGGCATGGAAGGTGCCGGAAAGGGCATGGACCGCGTGCAAGCAGACTACATGGGCATGTTGGCCACCATGATCAACGGTTTGGCGCTGCAAGGTGCCTTGGAAGCCGAAGGCGTTTTCACGCGCTTGCAGTCGGCCATTGAGATGGACAAAATTGCCGAGCCGTTTATTCGACGTCGGGCGATTCGCCACTTGGAGAAGGGCCGCGTGGTCATTTTCGGGGGCGGAACGGGCAACCCGTACTTCACTACCGATACAGCGGCTACGTTGCGCGCCATTGAAATCGAGGCCGACGTGATTTTGAAAGGCACGCGGGTGGACGGTATTTACACAGCAGATCCGGAGAAGGACCTGACGGCGACGAAATACGATACGCTTACGTTCTCCGAAGTGTACGAAAAGGGCCTCAACGTGATGGACCTGACCGCCTTTACTTTGTCCAAGGAGAACGAATTGCCCATCGTGGTGTTTGACATGAATGCTCCCGGAAACTTGACCCGCGTGGTACGCGGCGAGGTGGTGGGAACCTTGGTGGATCCCCGCGGCTGAGGATTGCCCGGTATCTTGTGCCAAACCTAGAACATAGGTTTAATTAACTATTTGAATTACAAAGAGCTGGAATGAATAATTCCGGCTTTTTTGTTGTATAGAGGCGGCAAGGGACGGCTCGAATGCGCTAAAAAACCGGATATTTAGCGATTATAATCGCCAAAAAACCGGATAATTGGGGATTATCAGGGAAAATTTCTAACTTTGTGCTGTGGAACTGACCTACATTCCCCGAATTTTGGAGCATCGCTTGCAAATGCGATTGAACGAAAAGCCAGCTAAAGTCCAGGTGGTGCTCGGTCCGCGCCAAGTGGGCAAGCCCACCTTGCTTCGCAACGTGTTGGAGCGTCGTGCCTTTGCCTATTGGGACG
>CAYXHJ010000219.1:0-3467 GCA_964464855.1 uncultured Owenweeksia sp.
GTAATGCACCGCTTGAACTTGATCGTACGGCGAGTACGAAAGCATGCGAAAATAGGCTTCCTCTTCGTTGGGATTGCCCCACTCTTCGTATTCTCCCGTGGTCAAGGGAATGGACGAATCCAGCATGGTCGTCACCACGTCCACAAAGGGAACGGCGGCCACCACGCCCCGGAACAAATCCGGTCGCAAATTGAGCACCGTGCCCATCAACAAACCTCCGGCACTGCCGCCCATGGCGTAGAGGCGGGAACCGTCGGCCCACCGGGCCGCTACCAAATGCTCCGCACACGCAATGAAGTCCGTGAAGGTATTGAGCTTGTGCTCCATCTTGCCGCGGTCGTACCAGAAACGCCCCATTTCCTGACCGCCTCGAATGTGCGCAATGGCGTAGCCGTAGCCGCGCTCCAACCAGCTCAATCGTGCAGAAGAAAACGACGGATCCAACGAGTAGCCGTAGGAACCGTATCCGTACACCAAGAACGGAATGGGTCCAGCTGCGTTAGCAGGCACCACCAATGAAATCGGGATGCGCGTACCGTCGGAAGCGGTGGCCCAAATGCGGTCCGTTCGGAATTTTTCGGCACTGTATCCGCCCACAACCTGCTGCACCTTGCGCAGGCGCCGCTCGCGGGTGTTCATGTGGTAGTCAAACACTTGACTGGGCTGAACCAGCGAGGTATAACCCATCCGCAGCCATTCGGTATCGTAGTCCGGATTGGCTCCCAGGTAGGCGGTGTAGGCCGCGTCTTCAAAAGCAACTTCGTGCTCCGGTTGGGCGGGGTCCCAAGGTTTTACTACCACGCGGGTTAAGCCGTTGACGCGCTCCTCCAAAACCAGAAAGTTCGCAAACAACTCCATTCCCTCGAGCAACACGTCCGGGCGATGCGGCAGCACTTCGCTCCAATGGCCTCGATCGGTTTGATCCTCCGGGCACTGCATGAGTTTGAAGTTCTCGGCACCGTCGGCGTTGGTTCGGATGTACCAGCGGTCTTGAAAATGTGCGGCACCGTATTCCAGATGCGGAGTTCGGGGTTGAAAACACCGCCATTCACCCGTGGGTTGATCCGCCGGCAAAACATGCATTTCGTCCGACGTACTGCTGCCGGTAGCGATGACCAAAAACTTTTTGCTCTTGGTTCGGTACACCGTGCAGGAAAATGCTTCGTCCTGCTCGTGAAAAAGTTCCACAGGCTGAGCTTCTGATGCATGCACCTCCAACCGAACAATGCGGTCCACCCGAAGCGTTTGCTCGTCTTTGGTGGGGAAAAACACGTACGTACCGCAAGCAGACCACGCCGCAGATCCGGCCGTTCCGGAGGCCACCAAAACAGGAGGAGCATCGCTGCCCAATACGGTGCGGTACAAATCGTAGCGACGTCGGCTCACAAAATCCACGCCGTAGATCATCTCGCGGTGGTCCGGAGCGAGAAACAAACCACTCACCTGGCAATAGGCATGCCCTTCCGCCAATTGATTGACGTCCAGGAGCAATTCTTCTTCTCCAACCGGCTCACCACCCGCATCCGCCTTGCGGCAATGAAAAGGATATTCCTTTCCTTCCTCGTAGCGCGTGTAGTACCAAAATCCTTCGCGCAAAACCGGTACGCTTTCGTCCACTTGGGGAATGCGCCCCACCATTTCCTGGTAGAGGGTTTCTTCGAGCGCGCGAACGGGCTCCATTTCGGATCGACGGTACTCGTTTTCGTCTTCCAGATAGGCAATGACCTCCGGATTGTCGCGGTCGTTCAACCAAAAATAGGGATCGATGCGCTCGTGGCCGTGGATTTCCATCCGATGATCCCGACGCGGAGCAACGGGTTCTATTCCCATTTCAAACGAGACTTTTCTTGCAGAATGCGCTTCAATCCTTCCTTGGATGGCGAATGTGCGGGGTTGTACTCAATGGCCTTGCGGTAGTCCTTTTCCGCGTTCGTTAGATCGCCGCCACGCTCGGCCGCAAAGGCCCGACCGTAGTACGCACGGTAATTGATCTCTTGGGCCTTAATGCTTTGACCAAAATAGGTACGCGCCTCCGCAAGCATGTTTAACTCCAAGTGAATAAATCCCAAGTTGAAAAAGGGTTCCGGATCATTGGGGTTCAACTGACCGCACGTAGTAAACGCTGCGATGGCGGGATTATAATCCTTGTTGCCCAAGTGGAACATCCCTAAATTGTAGTAGGCTTTGGCGTTGTTGGGGTCCTGATCGATGATTCGCTGAAAATAACCACCGGCCAAACCCGAATTCAATCCCATGTGCAAAACACCGGCCATGTCCAAGGCCGGAACAAACGAAGGATTCAAATCAATGGACTTCTGGATGTACTTCAACGCCAATGTGGTGTCGCTTTTTTTATCGCGCAAGGCCAATCCTTTGATGTAGTAGGCCATGGCATTGCTCTGGTCGCGGTCCAAAACAGCGTCTGCGTAGGCCAAACACTTGTCGTAATCTTGAACAATGGAATACAACTCTGCCAATTTCAACCGACAGGGAATGTTGTCCGGGTCCAGTTGAATGCAACGTTCCCAGGACTCCTTAGAAATCCGGGTTTGATTGCCAATGAAGTAAACCTCTCCCTTGCGCAAGAGGCTGGGAACGTGGTTGGAATCCAAGGCCAGAGCAGCTTCCATATCCGCCTTGGCGTACGGAAGGTTCTTTTGCTCCAGGTACAACCCGGACCGAAACGCCAGGGCGTCCAAGTCGTTGGGATTCGATTCCAAATACGCAGACACCGAATCCAGCGGGGTTTCGGTCTTTTTGGCTTGCTCCTCCGGAGCCGAGGGCGAGCATGCCGCCCAAAGGGCGGCCGCGAGCCCGAGGTATACAATCGACTTAACCACGCAGTACGGCAGCAATTTTTACTTCCAACTCGTCGGCCAGCTCCTGGTTGTCTTTCAACAACTGACGAACCGCATCCCGACCTTGACCCAACTTGGTATCGCCATAGCTGAACCAGCTGCCGCTCTTGGTGACGATGCCGTGCTGCACGCCCAAATCAATCAACTCGCCCGCCTTAGAGATTCCCTCTCCGTAGTAGATGTCGAATTCAGCAGACCGGAAAGGAGGCGCAACTTTGTTCTTAACCACTTTCACGCGAATCCGATTGCCCACGACCTCTTCACCGTCCTTAATTTGGGTAGAGCGACGGATGTCGATGCGCACAGATGCGTAAAACTTCAAGGCATT
Source organism: uncultured Owenweeksia sp. (assembly GCA_964464855.1). Classification (GTDB taxonomy): domain Bacteria; phylum Bacteroidota; class Bacteroidia; order Flavobacteriales; family Schleiferiaceae; genus CAMDTE01. Next base: position 3,187 of record CAYXHJ010000219.1, read on the forward strand.
ACCGCCCGTAGTGGTTTCTGGATTGCCAAACATCACCCCAATTTTCTCGCGCAATTGGTTGATGAAGAAGCAGGTGCAATTCGTCTTGGAAATGGTGCCCGTCAACTTGCGCAACGCCTGAGACATCAGTCGTGCGTGCAAACCCACTTTAGAATCGCCCATCTCACCTTCAATTTCTGCTTTAGGCGTTAAGGCCGCAACCGAGTCAACCACCACCAAATCAATGGCGCCTGAACGAATCAAGTTGTCTGCAATTTCCAATGCTTGCTCGCCGTTGTCCG
>CAYXHJ010000220.1:0-1768 GCA_964464855.1 uncultured Owenweeksia sp.
CGGCCTCGGTAATCCGTCGAAGTGCTCGTGCGAAAAACGCCAGGGATGCTGTACTGGACTGTGCTTTAAACTTCTCCTTGATGGAGGACGGCCATTCCATCAACCCCACGGTCTGGGGATGAACCGCCAGCATCACGTCCCGAAGATGCGAAGCCAGACCAATCACAAACTGATGGCCGTCGAATCCGCGTTCCAATACCTGATGAAAACGCACCAATACGCCCGGAACATCGTGCGCCACCAATGCATCCACCACGGAAAAGTAAACGTCGTGGTCCAGCATTTGTAAGTTTTCCACCACGGAGGCATACGTGATGTTGCCTTGGGAAAAACTGGCTACCCGATCAAAAATTGAAAGGGAATCCCGCAAGGCACCGTCGGCCTTGATGGCGATGGCGTGCAATGCTTCGGGTTCCGCTGCAATCCCTTCCTTTTCAGCGACAAAAGCCAAATGGGAAGCAATATCGTCCACCCCGATTCGTTTGAAATCAAATATTTGACACCGAGACAAAATGGTGGGGAGCACCTTGTGCTTTTCCGTGGTTGCCAGGATGAAAATGGCATGGCGTGGAGGCTCTTCCAGCGTTTTGAGGAAGGCATTAAATGCCGCCTGGGACAACATGTGCACCTCGTCGATGATGTAGACCTTATACTGTCCCACGGCAGGAGCAATCCGAACACTGTCCGTGATCGACCGAATTTCCTCCACGCTGTTGTTGGACGCAGCGTCCAATTCAAAAATGTTTAAGCTGGTGTCTGCGCCCGGCTCAACTGTAGATTCATTGATGATTTTTGCAAGAATCCGTGCGCACGTTGTTTTTCCCACCCCGCGCGGCCCACAGAACAACATTGCCTGCGGAATGCGTCCGGATTGTACGGCGTGTTCCAAAGTTTCGGTAATGTGGGACTGCCCCACAACCGACTCAAATCGCTGCGGCCGATACTTTCGCGCCGATACCGTATACCCAGTTTCCACATTCCAAAGATAAGTCGTATATTTGCAGCCCTAAAAAATTCATTTCAAATGAATCAGTACGAAACCGTTTTCATTTTGAATCCCGTCTTATCTGATGATCAGGTAAGGGAAACGGTTGATAAATTCACAGGCCTACTCAAGGGCGCTGGTGCTGAAATTATCAACGTTGAAAAGTGGGGCTTGAAAAAGCTCGCTTACCCTATCGATAAGAAGAAGAGCGGATTCTACCAGCTGGTTGAATTCAAAGCACCAGCCACCGCCATCGCACCGATGGAAGTAGAAATGCGTCGCGACGAGCGCGTAATGCGATTCCTGACTGTCCGCTTGGACAAGCACGGAGTTGAGTACGCCGCTAAGCGTCGGAGCAAAGTTGCCAACAAATAATCCCGTTGAAAAATGAGCACGATTGAAAGCACCAACGCGGCGGCTCCCAGCGGAGAAGTTCGCTACTTGCAGCCGATTGCGATCGACACTAACAACAAAAAGAAGTATTGCCGCTTCAAGAAGTACGGCATCAAGCACATCGACCACAAAGACCCTGAGTTTTTGTTGCGTTTTTTGAACGAGCAAGGCAAGATCCTTCCCCGTCGCTTGACCGGAACTTCGTTGAAGTACCAGCGCAAACTTTCTCAAGCCGTGAAGCGCGCCCGTCACTTGGCTCTGATGCCGTACGTGGCCGATAACTTGAAATAAGCCCGTCCCATGGAAGTAATTTTGAAACAAGACGTCGAGAACCTTGGGTTTAAAGACGATGTGGTAGTGGTGAAGCCCGGTTACGGCCGCAACTTCCTG
>CAYXHJ010000220.1:1778-3354 GCA_964464855.1 uncultured Owenweeksia sp.
TCCCCACTGGACAGGCCATTTTAGCAACTCCTTCTGCCAAGAAAATGTTGGCCGAAGATTTGAAGCAACGTGCGCACAAAGAAGCTAAGGTTATTGCTGACGCAACCGCCATGGCTGAAAATTTGAAGCGCGTTGAATTGAAACTGACTTCTTCTGCCGGTAAAGGTGGTAAGTTGTTCGGAGCCGTTACCAACCACCACGTTGCTGAAGAGTTGGGTAAAATGGGCTACGCCATCGACAAGAAGTTCATTACCATCATTGGCGGCACCGTGAAAACGGCCGGCAAGTACTCTTCTAAAATTCGCTTGCACCGCACGGTGATGGTGGACTTTGGATTTGAGGTAGTGGGTCAAGAGTCTTGATTGAAGGAAACCGATTGAATGAATGAAGCCGCCCCCACGGGGCGGCTTTTTTTTGCTTTTGGCGCAGCAATCGGCGCGCTCTCCTTTACTTCCCCACTTCTGCCCCATCAGTTGCATACCGCCCGCTCGTGGTGTACCTTCGGGCTTATGGCGAAAAAGATCCCACCTGCTCCTAAAACAGGTACGAAGCCCCAAGCCACTCCAGCGATTGGAGCCGGCGAAAACCTCCGTAAATCGTTGGATGCACGTTCGATTTGGTTGGCGGCCGGTCTGGGCTTCTTGTTTTTGTACCCCGCGGGTTGGGAATCCAGTCAGACTTTGGGCGACGCCTCGCTTTGGCCTTTATTGCTTTCGGGGGCGGCACTCGGAATTGTGGGTGCCGTATGGAGTTTACGCAGCGCCGCGGCTCCGTGTACCCATGCTGCCGGCGCTTCAACGGCAATAACGTTGTTGATTGGCTTATCCGCCTTGGGATTGCCTCAAGCCTATGCGGTGTCCGAATGGTGGGGAACCGTGGCCCGATTGAGCGTCTACTCCGGTCTTTTGTGGACCGCCGGACGGTTGTTTGCGCAAGAAAAAATTAAGGTTGACCATTTGGCTGCCTTTGGCACGGGGATGGCTTTGGTATTGGCGGTCAGCGTTCTTTTGGATTGGAAGGACGTTGGATTGCTCAACGCATGGAAGGATCCGTACAGCGCCCCCGGATTAATGGGGCACAAGAATTTTACCGCTTCAGCGCTGCTGTTGGGTTTTTGGGGTGCACTTTACGCGGTGCAAAACCCTATGGCGTCGCGCAATTGGCGGATTTTTGCGGGTGTTGTGGGGGTGCTTGCGGCATTAGCCTTGGCTTTGCTTCGCACGCGAAGCGTCTGGTTGGGCCTCGCTTTGGGCGGTTTGTTTTGGCTTTGGAACAGCAACAACGGCTGGAAAATAAACCTGAAGCGTGCGGCATGGCCGTTGGGAATTTTTCTAACCGTCGTGGTGGCTGCGGTGCTGCAACCGTCGATTCAAAAGTCCATTTTCGATCCGCAAAATTTGCGCATTCGCGCGGTATTTTGGGACCACAGTTGGCAAATGCTGACGGAAAATCCTTGGACCGGCGTGGGTGCTGGTCAGTGGGGAATTCATTTCCCCGGCTACGGTTTGGACGGTATGGACCCCCTGGTTTCCGAGGGGATTACGGCTGAAGTGCGTCCGCACAACGATTTTTTGTG
>CAYXHJ010000221.1:0-3352 GCA_964464855.1 uncultured Owenweeksia sp.
CCATTTTATTGCGGCGTTTAAAAAGAAATTCGGCACCACGCCCAAGAAATACACTGCAGCTCGCGGCGCTTAAAATACGTTGAGGTCGGGCGAAAAAACCAACGTGTTTTCAAGGTGAGAGCCCCTGCTGGGCATCTTAAAAGGGTGCTCAGCGGCCTTTCCCAGAAGCCTTCATGGGCGAAAACTCGATTCCCTCCGGCAAGGTCAGTTCTTCCGGTTGGCCGGGCTCCACAGCCGTACGTTCTACATGAATGCGGTAAGCAGCGGATCCGTCGGGCATTCCCTGCACGAAATCAATGCCGATGGGCATGTGCACCACCCCGGAAGGCAAGCCGTTCAGAATTTGATTGCCGGTGCGGTAATTCGCTTTGCCCGGAAGGTGCCAAGCAGGGTCCGTACACCCGACGGTCTCCACCCGAGCACCATTTTGAAGTTCCACCAAACCGGACAGAGGTACACATGGGGTTCCGTCTTCCACTTCGGAAAGTTCTACTTTTTTGAGGCCACCAGCTAGAGCCCAATTCTCTTGTTCCGTCAAGGAGATGCCTTTGGTTGACCCCGGAGAATAGGCAAAAGCGCGCTTTTCTTTGGCCAAATAAACGAGCGTAGAACCCAATCGCTCATTGTAGAAAAACTCCGTTCGAACGTCGTCTCCGGAAAAAGTGAGGCGCATGGACTCCGGGAACGCTTTCAAAAGTGCCGCCGGCAACGTGGAATCAGGAACCAAGTTGTAGGTCACCGAACCCTGAAATAGGACCGCATCTTGGGCCGACGCGCTGAAATTCAACGCTAAGGCGAGCACTCCCGCGAGCGCAGCGACTTTCATTTTCATCTCCCCAAGTTACGGAAGGAAGCCGGAGTTCGTTTACCTTGCAACGTTAAATCTGCGCTCTATGAGAACAAAATGGACCATACGAACCGCTGCAGCGGCTCTTTTGCTGGGAACTACCGGATGGGTTTGGGGGCAATCGCCCGCCTCGACCCTCCCGGACGCCTTGATGGAAAACTTGAAGTTCCGAAACATCGGACCTGCAGGCATGAGCGGCCGGGTAACGGCCATCGACGCGGATCCGGTGCATCCGGAAGTCATTTACGTGGGTTCTGCCTCCGGCGGACTGTGGAAGAGCAGCAACGCCGGACAGAGTTGGAACTCCATCTGGGACGACCAACCGAATGCGTCCATTGGCGCCGTGAAGGTGGATCCGTCGAACCCGGATGTTATTTGGGTAGGCACCGGCGAGGGCAATCCGCGCAATTCGCAAAGCATTGGCGACGGTTTGTTCCGCAGCTTGGACGGCGGGCGCACGTGGCAACGCATGGGTTTGGAGAAAACCAAGGGCATCCACCGCATTGTGGTGGATCCACGCAACTCCAACAACGTGTACGTGGCGGCCATTGGCTTGGCCTACGGAGACACGGAAGACCGGGGCGTGTACCGCACGCAGGACGGCGGTAAAACGTGGAAGAAGGTGTTGTACACCAACAACCGGAGCGGGGCCGCGGACTTGATCATCGACCCACAAAACCCCAACAAATTGTTTGCCGCGATGTGGGAATACCGACGTTGGCCGTGGGTATTTAAAAGCGGCGGACCCGGCAGCGGCCTGTACGTGACCCACGACGGCGGGGACACTTGGGTAAAGCGCACGGATAAAGACGGCCTTCCGGCCGGCGATTTGGGCCGCATGGGCTTGGCCGTCTCACGCACGCACCCCAACGTGGTGTACGCTTTGGTGGAAAACAAAGAGAAAAACGCCCTGTACCGCAGCCAGGACGGCGGCGTCAAGTGGACCCGCATTTCGGACGAAGAAGAAATAGGCAACCGCCCCTTCTACTACTCGGAAATCTACGTGGACCCCTTCCGCGAGAACACCATTTATTCGCTCTGGACCTTGGTGACCAAATCGGAAGACGGCGGCCGTACGTGGAAAACGATTGCACCGTACAACAACATCCACCCGGACCACCACGCCTTTTGGGCCAGCCCCACCGTGCCGGGTTACCTGATTGAAGGAAACGACGGCGGCTTGAACATTTCGCACGACGGCGGAAACACGTGGCGCTTTGTGGAAAACCTCCCCTTGGCTCAGTTCTACCACATCCGCGTGGACAACGCCCTGCCCTACAACGTCTACGGCGGCATGCAGGACAACGGATCGTGGAAGGGCCCGGCCTACACCTTCAAGGATGCGGGCATCGGCAATACGGAGTGGCAAGAACTGTATTTTGGCGACGGTTTTGACGTGGTGCCCCACCCCACAGACCCCCACACGGCCTACGCCATGGCTCAGGAGGGCTATTTGGGACGCGTGAATACCCAAACCGGACATGCGGACTTCATCAAACCAGTTCATCCAGAGGGCCAAAAACTGCGCTTCCACTGGAACGCTGCTATTGCGCAAGACCCCTTCCAACCGGACGCTCTCTACTACGGTTCTCAGTACGTGCATTTCAGTACCGACCGCGGCCAAAGCTGGCAAATCATCTCCCCAGACCTGACCACCAACAACCCAGACAAGCAAAAGGCCCTGGAGAGTGGCGGCCTCACCTGGGACGTTACCGGCGCAGAAAACCACACCTGTTTGTTGACCATTGCACCCTCCTCCCTGGAACGCGGCCTCATTTGGACCGGATCCGACGACGGTCAGATTCACCTCACGCGCGACGGCGGCAAAACCTGGACCCTCTGCACCCCGCGCATCAAAGGCATGCCCGCCGGTGCCTGGGTTCCCCACCTCCACGCAGGAACGCACCAAGCCGGCGAAGCATGGGCCGTGGTAAACAACTACCGCCAAAACGACTTCACCCCCTACCTCTTCTACACGTCCGACTACGGAAAAACGTGGAAAAACCTGACCCCAACGGGTTGCGGCATTACGGGCCACACGTTGAGCGTGGTTCAGGACAACGAGGTGGACAACCTCCTCTATTTGGGAACGGAAACGGGCTTGTACGTGAGTGCCAACAAAGGCCAGAGCTGGCAGCGCTGGAAAGGGTTGCCCACCATGCCGGTTCAGGATTTGGCGCTGCAAATGCGTGAAAAAGATCTGATTCTGGGCACTTTTGGGCGCGCTGCTTGGATTCTGGACGATTTGGAGCCGCTGCGCGCTTGGGTGCGCCAAAAAGGAGCTCCCGCTCAGCGCAAACTAACGGCCTTTGCTGCCCCCACCGCTTACCACGCCATTTACGCGGAGTCCGACGGCATTCGTTTTCAAGGAGACGCCATGTTCAAGGGCCAAAACCGCAGCCGCGGCGCGCGCTTGAGCCTCTACGTGGTTCGGGATACGGCGGACAAAGTGCTGAAGAAAGAGAAGTACCTGCGCGCCACGGTGTACGCCAGCAACGGCAGTGC